>JBIKWW010000046.1:0-12878 GCA_044356125.1 Acidimicrobiia bacterium | reverse complement strand
AAGGCCTGCGACGAGATCTGCCCCGTCAACATCGAGATCCTCGACAAGATCCTCGACATGCGGCGCTACCTGTCGCTCATGGAGTCGAACTTCCCCTCCGAGCTGGGCAACGCCTACCGCTCGATGGAGAACACCGGCAACCCCTGGGGCATCTCCCAGGGGGAGCGGGCCGACTGGGCCAAGGGCCTGGAGGTCGCCGTGGTGGAGCCCGGCTCGCCCCTCGACCACGAGTACCTCTACTGGGTGGGCTGCGCCGGCTCCTTCGACGACAAGAACAAGAAGGTCACCCAGGCGACGGCCAAGCTCCTGCAGCGCGCCGGGCTCGACGTCGCCATCCTCGGCCCCTCCGAGCAGTGCACCGGCGATCCCGCCCGCCGCTCGGGCAACGAGTACATCTTCCAGATGCTGGCCATGCAGAACATCGAGTCGCTCAACGGCATGGGCGTCACGAAGATCATCACCCAGTGCCCCCACTGCTTCAACACGCTGGCCAACGAGTACCCCCAGCTCGGGGGTCACTACCAGGTGATCCACCACAGCCAGCTGCTCGAGGAGCTCATCGAGTCCGGCCGCCTCGACCTCCGCGGGGCCACCCTCGAAGAGCGTGTCGTCTACCACGACTCCTGCTACCTGGGCCGCCACAACGACGTCTACGCCGCCCCCCGCAAGGTGCTCGGCTCCCTCAAGGGGATCGACATCGTGGAGGCGCCGCGCAACGGCACCAAGGGCATGTGCTGCGGGGCCGGTGGCGGCCGCATGTGGATGGAGGAGAACACCGGCACCAAGGTGAACGACGAGCGCTCCCTCGAGCTCGTCGGGACCGGTGCGTCGCGGGTGGCCACCGCCTGCCCCTTCTGCTACATCATGATGGACGACGGGGTGAAGGGCCACGGCCGGGAGGACGTCATCGTGCAGGACATCTCCATGCACCTCCTCGAGGCGATCGAGAACGCCGAAGCCCGGGAGCAGCGCGAGTCGATGATCGGGCCCAGCTGACCGGCGGGCCCGACCACCGAGTCGCCGAGCAGGCGGACACGACGATGCTGGGCTCGGCGGAGCAGCCCGAACAGCTCGACCCCTCGATCGTCAAGGAGGCGATCGACGTCGCTCCCGACGGCGTCGTCATCACCGATGCCGATGGCCGCATCCGGTTCGTGAACCGCTCCGGCCAGGAGCTCTTCGGCTACCGGGCCGACGAGCTCGTCGGGCAGCCCATCGAGATCCTCGTGCCCCTGGAGTCACGGGCCGAGCACGACCGCCACCGCGATCGCTACCTGGATTCCCCGGTCCGTCGGCCCATGGGGCTCGGCGTGGACCTCAGCGCCCGCCGCCGCGACGGACACGAGTTCCCCGCCGAGATCAGCCTCTCGCCCGTCAGCGACGGCTCGGGCAGCTACGTCGTGGCCGTGGTGCGCGACGTCACCGAGCGACGCCGCATCCGCAACGCACTGACCGCCGCCCAGTCGAAGCTCGCCATCTCCGACGACCGCGAACGCATCGCCCGCAACCTCCACGACACCGTGATCCAGCGGCTCTTCGCCACCGGGTTGGCACTGGAGTCGTCGCTCGGGCGGGCCGATCTCGAGGAGCGGGCCGAGCAGGCCATCAGCTCGATCGACGCCGCCATCCGCGAGCTCCGCACCGCGATCTTCTCCCTGCGTCGGGCGCCGGACGCCGTCGGGCTGGCCGACGCGCTGCGCCTGTCGGCCGAGGAGGCGCGCCGCATCATCGAAGGGCACCTCCGTGTCGACGTGGCCACCGAGCTCGACCGCATCGATCGGCCCGACCTGCGTGAGGAGCTCCTCGCCGTGGTTCGCGAGGCGCTGAGCAACCTGGCCCGCCACGCCCACGCCGACGAGGCCACCCTGCGGGTCACCCTGTCCGACGGGGACGTGGTGGTGGAGGTCGGCGACAACGGCGTCGGCTTCGACCCCGCCGATCCCCGGTCCGGCCAGGGCCTCAGCAGCCTGGCTGCCCGGGCCGCCAACCGGGGAGGATCCTGCCGCGTCGTCAGCGCCATGGGCCAGGGGACCCGCCTGGAGTGGCGGGTCCCGATCAGCTAGCGGGCCCCGGACCGGGCGGCTAGCGGCCCGGGTGGTTGGCCCGCTCGCGGTCCTTGTCGGCGACGCGGGCGGCGAACACGGCCGCCTCGGTACGACGCTCCATGCCCAGCTTGGCCAGCACCGAGGACACGTAGTTCTTGACCGTCTTCTCGGCCAGGTACAGCCGCTCGCCGATCTGGCGGTTGGTGAGCCCGTCGGCGATCAGCATGAGGATCTGGCGCTCCTGCGACGTGAGCATGGCCAGCGGATCGGGCTCGGAGGGCGGCGGCTGACGCAGCCGGTCCAGCACCCGGGCGGTCACGCTCGGATCGAGCAGCTGGTCGCCGGCGGCGACCCGGCGGATCGAAGCGACGAGGTCGTTGCCCCGGATCTGCTTCAGCACGTAGCCACGGGCGCCGGCCATGATCGCCGAGAACAGGGCGTCGTCGTCGGCGAAGGCGGTCAGCACCAGGCAGGCGATGTGGGGGAAGCGGTCGCGCACCTCACGGCAGACCTCCACCCCGTTGCCGTCGGGAAGCTGGAAGTCGACCACCACGACATCGGGGCTGGTGGCACCGATCCGGGCCACGGCCTCGTCGACCCGGCCCGCCTCCCCGACCACCGTCAGGTCCTCCTCGCGCGAGAGCAGCTCGGCGACGCCACGTCGCACGATCTCGTGGTCATCGACGAGGAACACTCGGATGGGCGGCATGGCGACCAGTCTCACCGGTTGGCGTCCGGATGCGGGTGGGCACACAGTCCCGCCGTCGGCGGGACCTTGGTCGCAACGGGACCGAAGAGGACCCGCAGCACCGGGCTAGTGCAGGGCCCGGTGGACGTTGGTGAGGACGACCACGCAGACGAGGATGGCGACGGCCAGGACCGTGTTCACGTCGGCCAGGCGCAGCGCCCGCTCCAGCCGGGGCGGACGGGCGGCAGCAGCGCCGACCGAACGAAGGCCGAGGGTGCCCAGCTCGCGCTCCTGGGACCTCAGCAACGAGCCGATCTGGGCGCTGAGGACGATCGAGCTGGCCACCAGACCCAGCTTGAGCGCCAGGGTGGCGAAGTAGAGGGTGCCCAGGCGGGTCTCCAGCAGGGCCCCGATGTCGAGACCCGTCGGCGTGCTGCGCTCCAGGCCCATCACCCCGCTCAGGGTGACGGCCAGCAGGCCACCCCCGGCCAGCAGCAGGTACCGGTCGGCGACCCAGCGGACGATCCCGGCCGAGGCGGCCGAGGGCCGCAGCCGTCGGGCCAGGGCCAGGCCGAGCATGGCCAGGACCCAGGCCAGGGCACCGAAGGTGTGCACGAGCTTGGTGACGATCTCGGTGAGCAGCCCGTCGGCGCCGTGGCGGGTCTCGGCGGCACCGAGGACCCCGCCCGGGGCCCCCCCGTGACCCGGGACGGCGCCGGCCACGCCGGCCACGCCGGCCGAGTCGGTTGCGGTCGTGGGGATCACCCCCGTAGCCCCCACCCCCGTGTACGGGTCGTAGCGGGCACCGAAGTCCGGGGCGATGCTGGCCAGGGCCTCCCGGGAGGGTGACGCGTGACCGGCCTTGGGCAGCGCTCCGGCGTCGATGCGCTCACTGCCCAGGTGGACGTAGCGGGTCGGTGCGTGGACCCGAACGACGAGGACCCAGTCACCGGCCGAGGGGAACGTGACGGTGACCCCGTAGCGGGTGGGGTCGGACGGGTCGGGCGTCATCGGCTCGGTAGTGACCCGGTCGTCGGGGTCGGCACCCAGGGCGCCGAGGTCGAGATCGGCTCCGCTGATGGCCCCGCCCGAGGGGTCGAGCACCCGGGCGACGTAGCTGCGGGTCGGGCCGCTGGTGGGCCCGACGGTCGCGAGGACGACCTTCTGGACCGTCACCGGAGCCGTCCCGACCTGATCCGACCCGACCGGCGCCGGCGCGATCGACACCGGCGCGATCGACACCGGCGCGATCGACACCGGCGCGATCGATGCCACGGTCACCGCCGCGGTCTCGACGGAGCCGTGGGCCCGGGCGGCGGGACCACCGAACCCGACCAGCCCGACGAGCCCGACCAGCCCGACCAGCCCGACCAGCCCGACGGACCGGGCGGACCCGACGGGCCGGGCGGAGGAGTCCGTCCGTGCCCGTCCGATCATGGGGTGGCCGGCTCCGTCACCGGGGCGCCCGTCGTGGCCCCCTCGACCGTCGCCGAGGCCGTCGACCCCGCCGTGGCGGTGCCCGCGGCCGCGGCGGTGGCGGTCCCTGCGGCCGCCGGATCGGGAGGCTGGACCGCCCAGACCGTCGTCATGCCGTGCAGACCGCGGTCCGATTCGGCGTGGGTGAGGATGTGGCAGTGGAAGGCCCAGGCTCCGGGGTAGAGGCTGGTGACGATGACGTCGTAGCGCTCACCCGGGGCGATGTTCAGCGTGTCGGTCTCGTAGGGGGCGGGCACGAAGTTGCCGTCCTTGGCGACCACCGTCATCCGGTGCCCGTGGAGGTGCATCGGGTGGATGATCAGGCCCTCGTTCATGAACCGGACGAGGGTCTTCTCGCCGGTCCTGGCCACGATCGGGGAGGTGGCCGGGAAGCCCTTGCCGTTGATCCCGAAGCCGAGGGGACCGTCGGTGAGGATCTGGGTGTGCTCGGTGTCGTGGGCGTAGAAGGCCGGGACGGTGGTCGTCGTGCAGTCGACGATGAAGGCCCCCAGCAGACCGAGCGGCACCTGGGCGTCGGCGGCGTGGTGCGAGTGGTACATGTGCGAGCCGCAGTTGATGGGCGTGATCGTGTACTCGAACGTCCCCCCGGGGACCACCGGGTCCTGCGTCACGAAGGTCACGCCGTCCTGCTTGTTGTCGGCCAGCTCCAGGCCGTGCCAGTGGATGGAGGTCGACTCGGGCAGCTCGTTCTTCAGGCGCACCTTGATGGTCTCACCCTGCTTCATGCGCAGCTCCGGCCCGGGCACGGTGCCGTTGTAGGTCCACGCCTCGTACTTCACGCCGGGGGCGACCTCCCACTGCACGGCCTTGGCCGTGAGGTCGTAGATCTTGACGCCCTTCTCGACCGTGGTCGGCTCCAGCGGCTGGTTGCCGATGCCCTCGGTGGCCGCCGGCAGTCCGGCCAGGAACTCCTTGACGACCTTGGCGTGGCCCTCGTCGACGGCCTTCCAGTCGATCGTGTCGACGCCGGCCGTGGCGGCACCGCTGGATGCGGCGTCGCTCGGGCGCTGCTCGGCAGGGGCGGCTCCGGCGGTGACGGTGAGCTTGGTGACCATGCCCAGGTCCTTGTGGCCCGGGATGGAGCAGTAGAAGGTGTACGAACCGGGCTCGAGCGAGGGGATCTCCAACGTCTGGGACTCACCCTTCCGGAGGTTCCGGGTCCCCGGGAGCCCGTCGCTGCGCAGGTTGTGCTCGATCGCCGCGTTGTTGGTGACCGTGATCGACACGGGGCCGGCCGGCACGCTGGCCGGCGTGAGGGTGATCTTGTAGTCGGTCAGGGCCGCCTTCACCGGAGTGGGACCGCCGGCAACCGCCGTCGCCGAGGAGCCGCCGCTGTCGGAGCTGGCCCAGGCGATGGCCACGAACGCGGCGACCACGGCGACTCCGGCGAGCACCACGGCGAGCACGGAGAACCAGTCGGACCTTGCACCCTCGGTGGTGGCGGCATCGGATCGTTGCTGCTCGATGTTCATGCGGTGGGTCCCCTTCGGTCCTCGACGACGGTTCACCGGGTGACGGCGCGCGAGCGCGTCGCCACCCGGGCCCTGATTGTCCGGGGGCGGACGGGGACATCGGCAGGGCAGGGGGGCCCGGGGGCGGGACCGAACGTCCCGAGTGCTCGGGGACGAGGTGCCCTCGCCCGACCTCGGCGCCGGGATGTGAGACTGGGGCATGACCTCCAACACCGTCCACCAGTGCCCGTTCTGCGAGCTGCGCTTCCTGCTGGCCGACGAGGTCCGCGACCACGTCGTCCACGACCATCCGGCGCACGCCGCCGAGTTCGACCAGGTCCACGTGGTCGAGCTGCCCCACCAGGGTTCCTGAGCCCGGTTCCTGAGCCCGGTTCCTGAGCCCGGTTCCTGAGCCCGGTTCCTGAGCCCGGTTCCTGAGCCCGGTTCCTGAGCCCGGTTCCTGAGCCCGGTTCCTGAGCCCGGTTCCTGAGCCGGGCGGAACCGCTCCGGGCCAGCTCCTCGCCGGACCCCCACCCAGCCTCGTGGCCGAATCGCTGCGCACCTTCGCCATCGCGCTCTCCCTGGGGCTGCTGCTCGGATTCGAGCGCGAGCACCGGCAGTTCCGGGAGCACGGCGACCCCACCCCGCTGGGTACCCGCACCCTCGCCGTGCTGGCCCTGGCCGGCGCGCTGGCCCGCACCATCGACCGCGCCGGGGTGGCACCGGGCCTGCCCGCTCCCGCCTGGGTGACGGCCGCAGGGATGATCGCCGCCGGGGCCGTCGTGGCCGTCAGCGGAGGTCGTCGGGACGTGTCACGGGGCACGACCACGGCCGCCACCGCACTCGCCGGCTATCTCCTCGGCGCCCTGGCCGTGGAGGACGCTGCCCTGGCCGTGGCCTTGGCCGCCCTGCTGGCGCTGGTGCTGGAGAGCAAGCCCTGGCTGCGGCGTGCCGTCCGGGAGGTCGTGTCCCCGGCCGAGGTCGAAGACGCCGTGCGCTGGTTCGTGCTCGCCTTCGTCGTGCTGCCGCTCGTGCCCGACGAGCCCGTCGGTCCGTCCGGCGCCATCGTGCCCTCCCGGGTCTGGGAGCTGGTGCTGCTGCTGACCGGCATCGGCTGGCTCGGCTACATCGGAACCCGCTTCGCCGGCCGCCGTCGCGGCCTGCTCGTGGTCGGGGCGGCCGGCGGCTTCGTGTCGGGAGCGGCCACGACGGCCGCCCTGGCCCGGCTGGCCCGGCGTGACCCGTCGGTGCGCACCGCGGCGCTGGGCGGGGCGCTGCTGGCCAGCGTGGCGACCTGCGTGCAGGTGGTGGTGCTGGCCCTGGTCGCGTCCCGCCCGCTCGGGGTCCGGCTCATCGGGCCCATGGCCGCCGGGGCGGCGGTCCTGCTGGTCACCGGGGTGGCCCTGACCCGGCGACTGCGCGTCCCGTCCCTACCGACCCGGCCCGACGACGGGACGCAACCCGGCACCCCCGACGACGGGCCCCTGGGGCTGGAGCGCCCCCTGGCGCTGCGCGGCTCGGTGGTCGCCGCCGTCGTGCTGAGCGCCACCATCGCCGGGTCCTCCGTGCTCGTCGAGCGAGCCGGGAGCGCCAGCGCCACCGCCGCCGCCGCAGCCGCCGGGCTAGCCGACGCGCACGCCGCCCTCCTGGCCACGGCCCAGCTCCACGAGCGGGGCCTGCTGCCCCTTCACACCGCCGTGCTGACGTGCGGCGCCGGTCTGCTCACCAACACCGTGACCAAGCTCCTGGGCGCGTCGCTCGGAGGCCGCTGGTTCCTCCTGCGCTTCGCTGCCGCCCTGGCCGCAGCGGCGGGCGTCATCGCAGCCGGGCTCGTACTCGCAGCCTGACCGGCTCAGGCCCGGACCATCAGCGCGAACGCCCGACCCGGTGCATCCGACCCGGTGCATCCGCGCACCCGATTGGGTCCGCGAACGCGCCAAGTCGGGCTTCGGGCGGGCGACCGGCGGCGGGGTCAGGCGGCCGGGGTCAGGCGGCGGATGCCCGGGTGCGGACGACCACCACCGGGCAGGTGGCGTGCTTGGTGAGCTGGTCGGCCGTCGAGCCCAGCAGCAGACCGAGGAAGCCACCGGCGCCCCGGGCACCGACGACCAGCAGGGCGGCCCCCCGAGCCTCGTCGAGCAGCTCCGGCACGGGGTTTCCGGCGTGCAGGACCTGCTCCACCTGCGCACGCTGGGCAGCGTCGGGCACGGTCTCGGCGACGATGGCGGCGAGCTGCTCGCGGGCGTTGCGCTCGAAGCTCTCGGCCGGGATGGCGACGGCCGCCTCAAGACCGACGAACGCGTACGGCATCGACCAGGTCAGCACCGCCCTCACCCGGGCTCCCCGGATGGCCGCCTCCTCGATGGCCCAGCGCAACGCCTCGCGGCTGTGGGTCGACCCGTCGACCCCGACGACGATCACCCCGCCGGGTGCCGACCCGTCCCGATCCCCCTGCGACCCGTTCGCCATGTGCCTCGACCTTCGTTTCAGGACCGGGTGACCAGGACGGGCACCGTGGCCAGGTGGACCACCCGCAGGGTGGTTCCGGCGATCATGGCGTGCGAGTGCCGGGAGCCCTTGCTGGCCATGCAGATGAGGGTACCGGGTTCCTCGGCGGCGCGGGCGCAGATGGCCCGGGCCCGGTCCGCCGCCGTGGCGTGCAGGACGTCGAAGGACACGGGCCGACCGAGACGGTGGCCCGTGTCGGCGGCCAGGCGCTCCAGCTCGGCCGACTCCACGTGGTCGCCGCGACCATCGAGATCGGCCGCGTCCTCCAGGGCGGCGATGCGGGCGGGGGTCCCGGGATCGAGGACCTGGACGAGCTCGCAGCGGGCCCCGGTGGCCTCGGCCCAGGCCAGCGCCGTGGGCAGGGCACGCAGCGAGGGAGCCGAGCCGTCGACGGGGACCAGGAGCCGTCGGACCGGACCGTCCCAGCCCTGGACCCGGGGTCCCACGAGGACCGTCGGCGCCGAGGCGAACCGCAGGACGTCGCTCGTCGTCGAGCCCGGGATCCCGAGGATCGTGGTCCCACCGGCGAGCACGACCAGGCGACCCCGGCCGCCGATGAGATCGAGGATGAAGGCCGAAGGGTCGGTCCCCTGGCCGAGCAGCGTCGTGACCGGTCGGGACCGGGACCGCATGCGGCCGGCCAGGCGCTGGAGCACCTGGGAGCGCTCCTGCTCGTGGGCCGGGTCGAACAGCATGGAGGCGACCTCGATGGCCGCCCCGAACTGCTCGGCCAGGGCGACCGCCACGGGCAGGGCGCGCTCGTTGGGGGGATAGCCGTTCACGGCGACGACGACGTCGGTGACGACCACCGGCTGGGCGTGGCCGGGCTGGGCGTCACCGGGCTGGGCGCGGCCGGGTTGGGCGTCACCGGGTTGGGCGTCACCGGACGCCGCGCCGCTTCGCCGATCACCGATCTTCGATGCCATGGAACCACCCTGGCGCCGGGAGCGGTCCCCGGAACCGAGTCCAAGGGCCCGACCGACCGGGACCCTCGACGTTTGCCCGGCCCGCCCGGCGGGGGTGAAACCGGAACCGCTCACAGGTAGCCCCGGACACTGAAGGCCCACTCATGGGCCGAGGCCCGCAGACGCCGTCCCGACACCGCCGTCACGACCACGGCCAGCCAGGAGTCTCGCTCCCCCAGCCACGGGTGGGGATCCCAGCTTCCCAGCCATCCGGGCAGGCCGGGGTCGTCGGCGTGGTGCATGGTGCCGCGGACGAGCACGCTCCACGCCGCCGACGCCACGGCGTCGATCCCGTCGATCTGGAAGCCCACCTCCTGGCCCGGCTGGTCCAGGACGCTCCCGGCCCGGGCCCGCACCACGATCACGACGTCGCCGGCGGGGTCGGGTACCAACCGGTAGTTCACAGGGAAGGCGGCCGGCACCCCGTCATCGAGCACGCAGAGCCGACCGATGTCCTGGGTGGCCAGCAGCCCCAGGCACTCCTGCGGGTCGAGCCCCTCCATGATGTGGTCGCCGTTCATGTGCACCTCCAGGACCCACGATGCGGCGTCGGTCACCGATCGCGGCAGTGTCACCGGTCCTGCCCGGCAACGGCGTTGGTCCCGTCATCGAGAGCCCGCCACCCGTCAGCCTCAAGAACAGGGCCCCGGGGACCGAAGGTACCGACCGGACGGATCCGCCGTTCGCCGCGTCACCAGGGGAAGGAGCACGGTGCGCAAACCCAGGCAGTCCGTGCAGCCCCAGCGGTACGAGGGGCGCAAGGAGTGGAAGCCCCGACCGTGGCTGGGCCGCTCCGTGCGCGTCGGGGTGGCCGTCGCGCCCACGCTCATGGCCGTGCTCACGACGGCGGCCCTCGGTCGGTCGTACTACGACGGCTCGTGGGGTGTGGCGGCCAAGGTCGGCTGGTTCGCCGTCATGCTCGTCGTCGCTGCCTTCGTGACGTCGGTGACCCGACGCGTCGTCGAGACGTTCCTACCGCTCGCCGCGCTCTGTCACGCCAACATCGCCTTTCCCGAGGAGGCCCCGAGCCGGCTGCGCGCCTCCCTGCGCATCGGGTCCACCTCCAACCGGGCCAAGGTCATCGAGGAGTTCCACGCCAACGGGCTGGCGGCGAACCCCCAGCAGGCCGCCGAGCAGGTGCTCAGCCTGGTCGAGGCCCTGAACCGCCACGACCGGCGCACCCGCGGCCATTCCGAGCGCGTCCGGGCCCTGGCCGACGTGATCGGCGAGGAGATGGGGCTCTCCGACGACGACCGCAACCGCCTGCGATGGGGGGCCATGCTCCACGACGTCGGCAAGCTCGCCGTCGCGCCGGAGGTCCTGAACAAGCCCGGACGACCCGACCCCGACGAGTGGGAGCAGATCAAGTCCCATCCGGCGGCCGGCGAGTGGCGGCTCGCCCCGCTCGTCCCGTGGCTGGGCGAGTGGATCCGCTGCGCGTGGGAGCACCACGAACGGGTGGACGGCAGCGGGTACCCCCGGGGGCTGACCAGTACCCAGATGGCGCTGGGTTCGCGGATCGTCGCCGTGGCCGACGCCTTCGAGGTCATGACCGCGGCCCGCTCGTACAAGAAGCCGCTCACCTACGAGAACGCCCGCGCCGAGTTGGTCCGCTCCTCGGGCACCCATTTCGATCCGACCGTGGTGCGGGCCTTCCTGCGGGTCGGACAACACCGGACCAGCCTCGCCACGGGGGTGTTCTCGAGCTGGGTCAGCCAGCTCAGCGCCGGCAACTCACCCCTCAGTGCCGTCGCCCGAACCGTCTCGGAGGGCAACGCATTCGGCACGATGGCCGAGGGCGTCCGGATGAAGGTCGGGGCGCTGCTCACCGCCACGGCCCAGGGGGCGACGGCGATCGCCATCGCCACCAGCCCCGTCACCCCGGCCGTGCTGAGCGCGCACCCGAAGGAGCCCGAGCGCCTCGCCATGGCCGTTCCGGCACCCGAGGCGACCACCACGACGAGCGCGCTCGGTACGTCGACGACCATCCTCGCCATCAACGACTCGCTGATCGTGGAGCCGACGACGGTGGTGCCCGACCCGATCGTGCCGCCGTCGACGCCCGAGCCGCCCACCGAGATCCCGGTGGCCCCGATGGACAACGTCGACGTCGCCACGGCGACCGTCGTACCCGACCCGTCCGTGGACGTCCTGCCGTCGGTACCGGGGCCGGCGGGCGACCCGGCCGTGGCCGTCGGCGCCGTCCCGGCCACCGGACCCGAGGGCACACTCGACGGCACCTCCGACGTCCTCATCACGCCGACGACGACCCGCCCGACGACGACCCGCCCGACGACGACCCGGCGGGCGGCCCCCACCACGACCCGACGGCCGGCCAGGACCACGTCGACGAGCACGTCCAGTTCCACGACGAGCACGAGCACCTCCACCTCCACCTCGACGAGCACGTCGACCAGCACGTCGACCAGCACGACCTCGACCTCCACGAGCACGTCGACCAGCACGACCCTCGAACCCTCGACCACCTCGACGACCACGACGACCACGACGACCGTGGCGCCACCCTTCGTCTCCGTCGTGTCGATCGTTCCGCCGGTGACGACCGTCCCGGACACCACCACCGCAACCACCACCGCAACCACCACCGCAACCACCACCGCACCCACCACCGCAACCACCACCGCCACCACCACCGCAACCACCACCGCAACCACCACCGCAACCACCACCGCAACCACCACCGCAACCACCACCGCAACCACCACCACCGCAACCACCACCGCAACCACCACCACCGCAACCACCAACCCCGACGCCACCACCACCACCGCAACCACCACCACCACCGAAGCCACCACCACCACCGAAGCCACCACCACCACCGAAGCCACCACCACCACCGAAGCCACCACCACCACCCTTCCGTCGTGCGGCAGCCAGTGGAAGGCGAGCTACTTCAACTCCCTCGACCTGAGCGGGCCCACCGCTCTGCAGCGGTGCGAGGCGGCCGTCACCCACCGATGGCTCAGCAGCAGCCCCGATGCCAGCGTCTCGCCCAACTTCAGCGCCCGGTACGAGGCGACGCTCGCCTTCCCCGGCGGGACGACCCTGTTCGATCTCGTCTACGACGACGGAGTCCGCGTGTTCGTCGACGGGAACCTGCTGTTCAACGACTGGAACGTGGGGCTGACCGGGACCCGGTTCGCCCGGAATTCCACGAACCTCACCGCCGGGAACCACACCGTCGTCGTGGAGTTCTTCGACGATGCCGACTGGGCGGTGCTGCGCCTGGGGGTCCGCTCCGGCACGCTGAGCTCACCGTCGGTCACCTCGCCGGGTGTGGGCGACATCAAGACCTGGGCCCGCTTCGGCAACGGGTCCGGGAGCGATCGGATGAACCACGGTTCCACCTCCATCCGCAACCTGGCCGTCGCTCCTGACGGCACCATGTACCTGGCCGAGGCGTTCAGCAACCGGATCCGCCGGATCGGCGCCTTCGGCGACATCACCCTCGTCGCCGGGACCGGTACCCAGGGCTACGCCGGCGATGGCGGACCGGCCGTCTCCGCCAGGCTGAACGAGCCCCAGGGAATCGCCTACTCCCCGACGGACAACAGCCTCTACATCGGCGACACCGGCAACCACCGGGTCCGCCGGGTCGATCTCGCCACCGGCGTCATCACCACCGTCGCCGGGACGGGCTCGCCCGGCTTCTCCGGGGACGGCGGGCCGGCCACCAGCGCCAAGCTGAACAAGCCCAACG
>JBIKWW010000401.1:0-3714 GCA_044356125.1 Acidimicrobiia bacterium | reverse complement strand
GTCGGTCGACTTCGAGTCCAGATTGCCCGTCGCCTCGTCGGCGAGGACCATCGCCGGGTCGGTCACGAGTGCCCGGGCGACGGCCACGCGCTGCATCTGCCCGCCGGACAGCTCGTTCGGCTCGTGGTCCTCCCGGCCCGCGAGCCCGACGCTCTCCAGCGCGGCGATCGCTCGCCTCCGCCGTTCACGGAAGCCCACACCCGCGTAGGCGAGCGGCACCTCCACGTTGCGGACGGCCGACGTGCGTCGCAGCAGGTTGAACGACTGGAAGATGAAGCCGATCTTGCGGTTGCGCAGGTCGGCGAGCTGGCCCTCGGAGAGCGAGGCGACGTCGGTGCCGTCGAGGCGGTACGTCCCGCTGGTGGGCACGTCGAGGCAGCCGAGGATGTTCATCAACGTGGACTTCCCCGAGCCCGACGATCCCATGATGGTGACGAAGTCGCCGCGCTCGATCGTCAGCGAGACGCCGGCGAGCGCATGGACCGCGGCATCACCGTGGCCGTAGGTCTTCACGACGTCGACGACCTCGATGACGGGATCAGCTGCCGATGCGCTCATCGCCCTGCTCCGCCCGCGGGCAGCACGACCACATCGTCCGGCTCGACGCCGCGGACGATCTCGACCCGTCCGTCGGACCGCTCGCCGATCTCGACGGGGGTGTCGACGGGCTTCACGGACCCGCGCGCCTCCCTGCCCGATCCCCCGGGCGCCGGGGGAACCGTGCGGACGATCGTCACGCCGTCGCGCTCGGAAAGGGCTGCGGCAGGGACGGTCGGGACACCGCTGCGCCGGGCGAGGAGGATCTCGACCGATGCGGTCATCCCGACCTTCACCGACGTCGGCGCCCCGGCGAGGGTGAGACGGGCCGCATAGGTCGACACGCCGTTGACGACCGACGGGGCCGGCTCGACGGCGGTGACCGTGGCGGACAGCGGGGCGGCCATGGCGCCGAGGGACTCGAACCGCACGGTCGCCGCGGCGCGGCCCGGCAGCCGTGCGGCGTCGACCTCCGGGAGCGTCACCCGGATCACGAGCGAGCTGTCGTCGAAGAGCAGCACGGCCGGCGCCGGGGTCGCGCCGCCGGCAGCAGCGCCCACACCGAGCGCCGGAGCGGTCGCGCCCACCTGCTCACCGACACGGGTCCCCACCGCAGCCACGATCCCGTCGAAGGGCGCCCGAAGGGTCGCGCGGGCGAGCGCATCCTCGGCCTGACGGAGAGCGACCTTCGCGGCCCCGAGCGCGGCCTGTGCCGCTTCGACGTCGGCCGGCCGGGCACCCTGCTCGCGCTGGCGGTTCTGCCGCTCGACGAGCGCCACGTTGTCCCGCGCCGCACGCACCTGGTTCCTCGCCGCCTCCAGGGCCTGGCGGTTCCTGGCCGCCTCGGTGAGGGTGGTCCTCTCGGTCACGGCCCGCTGATCGGACGACTTCGCCGCCGACTCGCGGGCGTCGTCGGCACGCTGGCGCAGCGCCTCCCAGTTCGCCTGCGCGGACTGGGCCCTGGCGTCGGCGGCGTCGAAGCGCGCCTGGGCCTGGCCGAGCTCTCGCTCGGCCGACCCGACGATGTCGACCGCACCCTCGTTGATCGCCGAGAGGCGCGTCACCTCGGCCTCCGCCCTCGCGACCGCCGACGACGCCGCCTGGAGCGCCGTCCTCGCCTGGACCACACCGCGATCCGACACCACGGCGACCGCAGGGATGGCGCCCGAGGTGTCGACCGTTCCCGGGTTCAGCGCTCGCTGCCGCTCGTAGTCCGCCACGGCGACATCGAATGCGCGCTGAGCATCGTCACGCACGAGGCCCAGGCGGGCGACCTCCAGCCGCGCCGCGGAGAGGACGTCGCGGATCTCGTCTCGACGGGTGAGCGCCGCCGCCTGCGTCGCACGTGCCGCGTCCAGCCTGGTGCGCGCCTCGTCACGGGCGGCGCTGTCTCGATCCATGCGGGCCCGAGCCTCGGCGAGCCGGGTCGCGTCGGTCGTCACCTGGGCGTCGTCCCGGGCCTGCTGGCGATCGGCGGCGCTGACGGACTGGCGGCCCTGGCCGTCGGACGCGTCGACGACCTGCTCGAGGACGCGCTGCGCGGCGATGGCCTGGTCCAGACCCGACCGTGCCTGGGCGAGCGCCGCCGCGTTCGCCGCTCGATCGCTCGGCGAGACCTGGTTGCGAAGCGACGCGACCTTCGCCGCGGCCTCGTCCACCGCAGACCGCCGCGCCGCGACGTCGAGCTCCAATGCGGTCGTGTCGAGCGACATCAGCACGGATCCGGCCGACACGCGCTGGCCGACGACGACCTGCACGTCGGCGACCCGTCCGGTCCCGGCGAAGTTGAGCGCCGCCTGGCGGAGCGGCTGCACCGTGCCGGCTGCCGTGGTCACCGACCGCAGCACGGTCCGTTCGACCCTCGCGGTCGACAGGGGCGCCGCCGCATCGCCGTCTCGGGCGCCGAGCAGGGAGGTGCCGAGCGCGGCGACCACGAGCACGGCCACGCCACCGCTCACTCGTCTCACAGTGATCTTCATGGTGAGGACGGTACGGACGGAAGCTCCCGGGCGGATCGGCGGCCCGGCGGGTTCGGGGTCCGCGCCGGCGCGGAGACGACCCTGAGCCCGGCTCCGTGCGTACGTCCCACGGCCTACGGGTCGGGGCGTCCCATGCGCGATCCCGGGTCACTCGATCCATCGAGGCCCTCGGCCACGGCTCGCCGCTGTGCCACGCTGATGCGCCGTCCCGACCGGAGCCCGAGTGCCCTCATCCGCCCCACCTCGCCGACCCCTCATCCCCGACGGTGCGGCCGCCGCGCTCGGGGCGGCACTCGTGTTCGGCGCGTCGACGCCCTTCGCGAAGCGCCTCGGGGACGGGGTCAACCCGGCGATCACGGCGGGCCTGCTCTACCTGGGCAGCGGGGTGGGTCTGGGGCTGTCCAGCATCGTGCGACCGTCGCGGGGGCGGGAGATGTCGTTGCAGCGCGCCGACGCCCGGCCCCTGCTGATGGTCGTGGCCTTCGGCGGGCTGCTCGCTCCCCTGCTGCTGCTCGTCGGTCTGCGGACGACGCCCGCGGCAACGGCTTCGCTGCTGCTGAACCTGGAGGCGGTGTTCACCGCTCTCGGGGCGTGGCTGATCGTGCGCGAGCACGCCGACCGGAGGATCGTGCTCGGGCTCGTGGTGATCGTCGCGGGCGGTGCGCTGCTGTCGCTGCAGCCCGACGGACGGTTCGGGATCACGGCCGGGTCGCTGGCCATCGTCGGCGCGTGCGCGTGCTGGGGTGCGGACAACGTCGCCACCCGCCCGTTGGCCGAGCGCGACCCACGCCACGTCGCCGCGGTCAAGGGCCTCGGCGCGGGCACCGTCAACGTGGGCATCGGCCTCGCGACCGGCGGATCGTGGCCGTCGCCCGCCCGCGTGGCCGCCACGATGCTCGTCGGACTGGTCGGCTACGGCCTGAGCCTCGTGCTCTACCTGCTCGGCGTGCGCCGCCTCGGCACGGCCCGGACCGGCGCCTACTACTCGGCCGCTCCGTTCATCGGCGCCGCCATCGGCCTGCTGTGGCTGCGCGAGCCGCTCGGCCGGTGGTTCGTCCCCGCCGTGGTAATTATGGCGGTCGGCCTCGCGCTCCACCTCAGCGAGCGTCACGAGCACGACCACGAGCACACGGCCGTGGAGCACGCACACGCCCACGACCACGACGACGGGCACCACGCCCACGAGGGATCACACGCC
>JBIKWW010000400.1:0-3728 GCA_044356125.1 Acidimicrobiia bacterium | reverse complement strand
TGTCGGCGAGCACCTCGTGGAGGGTGATGCGCAGCTCCTCCCCCTTGGGGTTGACCACCCGCCACAGGCCGTCCTCCTCGACGAGCTGGTTGGGGGCGTTCATCCAGTTGAGCGGCTTGTAGGCCCCGCCGTCGGCGTGGATGGCCACGCAACCGTCGGCCTTCACCATGATCAGCCGTACCGCCTCGGGCAGACGGGCCTCCAGACGGCCGCGGTAGTCCACCGTGCAGCGGGCGATCACCAGTCGCACGGCTTCAGCCGCCCACCCGGGCCAGGACCGCCAGCGCCTCGGCCACCCCGAACCGGCCCTCGTAGACGGCCTTGCCCGTGATCGCCCCGGCGAGGCGACGACCGGCCCGCTCGAGACCCGCCAGCACCTCCAGGTCACCGACCGAGGAGACACCCCCCGACGCGACGATCCCGGCTGCCGAGGTGGCCTCCAGGACGCGGCCGAGGCCGTCCACATCGGGGCCGCTCAGCATCCCGTCGCGGCCGATCTCGGTGACGACCAGCGCCGCCGCTCCCGACCCGTCGAAGCGTCGCACGAGCTCGAAGAGGTCGACGCCGCTGCCCTCGGTCCATCCGTGGACGGCGACCTCGCAGCCACCGTCGGGACGGTGACGGAAGTCGAGACCGACGGCCACCCCACCGGGCCAGTCGGCCGCCGCAGCATCACCCAGCGACGGGTCGCGCACGGCGGCGGTGCCGACCACGACCCGGGCCACACCGGACGCCCGCAGCGCGTCGATCGAGGCGCGGTCGCGCACCCCGCCACCGGTCTGGACCCAGACACCGGACACACCCACCGCGTCCGTCAGCGCGCTGATGATCGGCCGGTTGACGGGCGACCCGGTGCGCGCCGCGTCGAGGTCCACGACGTGGATCCACCGGGCTCCCTCGGCGGCGAACGACAGCGCCATCCCGACCGGATCGGATCCGTACGTCGTGGCGTCCGCATAGTCACCCTGGCGGAGCCGCACGCAGCGCCCGCCGAGGATGTCGATGGCCGGGTAGAGCTCCATCAGCGGCATGCCGCGACGAAGCCGGCCAGGAGGGCGATGCCGTGGACACCCGACTTCTCGGGGTGGAACTGGGTCCCGACGACCGACCCCGACGGCCCCATCACGACGGCCCCGACCGGGCCGCCGTAATCGGCCACCGCCACCACGGGGTCGTCCGCCGCCCCCGAGGGGGCCGGTGCGTAGGAGTGCACGAAGTAAGCCCACATGGGGTGCGGAGCCGCCTCCATCAGCCAGCACGGGCGGACGGCGTTCACGACGTTCCACTGCATGTGGGGGACCTTCAGGGAGACGTCGTCGGGGCGCAGCCGCCGCACCGTGGCGTCGATCACCCCGAGGCACTCGACGCCGCCGTCCTCCTCCGAGGCCCGGCACAGCATCTGCATCCCGACGCACACCCCGAGGAAGGGTCGGCCGGAGCCCGCGGCGTCGAGGGCCACGGTGGCCAGCCCGGCGTCGCCGAGCGCCTCCATGCAGCGTCCGATCGCCCCCACCCCGGGGAGCATGACCCCGTCGGCTGCGCCGATCTCGGAGGGGTCGGCGGTGAGCCGGGCATCGGCCCCCGCCCGTTCCATCGCCTTCTGCGCCGAACGGAGGTTGCCGATGCCGTAGTCCATGATGGCCACCACGGGCCGCCGGCCGCCGTTCACAGCATGCCCTTGGTGGAGGGCACACCTCCGGCCTGCTCGACGCGCACGGCGTCGCGCAGCGCCCGGGCGACGGCCTTGAACGTGGCCTCCAGGATGTGGTGGGTGTTGCGACCGCTCACCATGCGGATGTGGAGCGTGACCATGGCCGCCATCGTGAAGGCCCGCCAGAACTCCTCGGCGAGCTGAGGATCGAAGCCGGGCTCCCCGAGCAGGAACGTCTGACCGGTGCCACCCGACGGGTCCACCTCGTAGACGAGGAAGGGACGGCCGGAGAGGTCGACGGCGACGTCGACGAGCGCCTCGTCGAGCGGCACGGCGATCGATGCGAAGCGACGCACACCCGCCTTGTCGCCGAGCGCCTGGCGCAGGGTCTCGCCGACGGCGATGCCGACGTCCTCGATGGTGTGGTGCGTGTCGATGTGCAGGTCCCCGTCGCAGCGGACCGACAGGTCGAAGCCCCCGTGCTTGCCGAGCTGGGCGAGCATGTGGTCGAAGAAGGGGATGCCGGTGGCGACGTCGGTCGACCCCGTGCCGTCGACGGTGAGCGACACGGCGATGCGCGTCTCCTTGGTGGACCGCTCCCGGGTGGCCAGCCTCATGCCGTGACCTCCCGCAGGGCGCCGAGGAAGGCGTCGTTCTCGGCCGGCGTGCCCACGGTGACCCGCAGACAGCCCTCCAGGTTCGGCCAGCTCGAGCAGTTGCGCACGAGCACCGAGCGCTCCAGCAGGGCCGCCCACACATCGCCACCGGCGCGGGTCTCGGGCCGGAACAGGATGAAGTTCGCCTGACTCGGCCACACGGTGAGCGACCCCATGGCACCCATGGCGCCGATCAGACGGTCCCGCTCGGCCACGATCTCCTCGACCCGCCGGCGCATCTCGCACTCGTAGCGCAGGGCCAGACGGCCAGCCGCCTGCTTGATCACGTCGAGGTGGTAGGGCAGCGCGACCTTCCACAGCTCGTCGACCATCCACGTCGGCCCGAGCAGGTAGCCCAGGCGGGCCCCGGCCATGGCCCAGGTCTTGGAGAACGTCCGGATCACCACGAGTGCAGCGTCGTCGTCGAGCAGCTCGGTGGCCGACCACGAGGCGAACTGCCCGTAGGCCTCGTCCACCGCCACGACGCCGGGTGACAGCTCCAGCGCCTCGCGGACGAGCTCCGGAGGGTCGATCACC
The DNA here is from genome assembly GCA_044356125.1 of Acidimicrobiia bacterium. GTDB lineage: Bacteria > Actinomycetota > Acidimicrobiia > Acidimicrobiales > JANYDT01 > JBIKWW01. The sequence goes on along the minus strand of JBIKWW010000400.1, from coordinate 884 downwards.
CCGGTGGGGTTGTTGGGGGAGCACAGGAACGTCACGTGGGGGCGGTGGGCGTCCGTGACACGGCGCAGCTCCCCGGCGTCGAGCACGAAGCCCGGGCCGCGCTGCCCGGTCACCAGCGCCGCCCCGACCGTGCGGGCGATCTGGCCGTGCATGGCGTAGGTGGGCTCGAAGGTGGCCACCGTCCGACCCGCCCCGGCATAGGTGAGCAGCAGGGTCTGGATGACCTCGTTGGAGCCGTTGGCCACGAACACGTGCTCGGGCGTGGTGCCGTGGGACTCGGCGATCGCCGCCCGCAGCGCCGAGGCCGTGCGGTCGGGGTAACGGTGGAACTCGATGCTCGCCACCTCGTCGGCCAGCGCCTCCTGCCAGCTCGGTGGTGGCGGGTAGGGGCTCTCGTTGGTGTTCAGCCGCACCGACGCCGCCACCTGGGGCGAGTGGTAGCCCTCGAGGGCCACCAGGTCCTCACGGGGGCGGACCCGCTCACGCACCGACCGGACCGGGCCGCCTGCCTCCGTGCCGGAGGACGGGCCGCGGCCTGCCGGAGGGTCCTGTGCGCCCGCCCGAACCGATGTCTCCACGCTGCTCACTCCGGGACCATCCTGCGACGCATCTGGGGGCCCGGGGCTCGTCCGCGGGGAGCAGCGATGATACCGGTGCGATCCGCAGCCCCCGGCCGCGGCGAGAATCGGGTCGTGCCCCCTCCTCCGCTCCCCGCCGCCGAGCTCAGCGCCCTGTCGACGTCCATCGACACCGTGGCCGCCCGGATCGGGGAGGTGGCGACCGAGCGCCGCCAGGCGGCGGGAACGGGACGCGACGCCCAGGACGCCACGACCGTCGAGCTCGACGCCATCGAAGCGGCGCTGCGGACCGCCAACCGCCGCCTG
>JBIKWW010000399.1:0-3733 GCA_044356125.1 Acidimicrobiia bacterium | reverse complement strand
GTTGGGGCGGAGGTGGTCGGGCAGGTGGTCGGGCAGGTGGTCGGGCAGGTGGTCGGGCAGGTGGTCGGGCAGGTGGTCGGGCAGGTGGTCGGGCAGGTGGTCGGGCAGGTGGTCGGGTGGCGCCGTGGGCAGCGCCGTGGGAATCCCGTTGGGGAGCGCGTCCTGCTGGGCCTCGGGCTGATCCTGCGATGGAGCCGGTTGGCCGGGGGACACGGCGGCCAGTCTGGTCCGGTCCGCCGGCAACCCGTGACGGGCCCCCGCCACCCGGTCCCGTCCCCGTTCGCGGGGCGATTCCCGTGTCCGTTCCCGTGTCCGTTCCCGTGTCCGTTCCCGTCTCCGTTCCCGGCCCGTTCGTGACCGGTGCTCGGGTCGAGCACCGGCGACGATGGCGTGATCGTTGTCACGGATGACACGGCGAAGTTGACCGGTCGGTCTAGACGGTCCAGGGGGCGTCCGTTATGGTCTCGCAACAGAGCGAAACCGAACTTTCACGTGTGTGAAACGTGGCTGCGGTTGCCTCCGATGTGCCCGACCGGACCTGGCGGGAATGCGTCGAAGGTGCCGTCCGCAGGCCGGGTCCCGGGCGTGGATCGGTCGAACTCCGACGGCAGGCCCCGACACACTCCGACCGGTTCCCGAGCCGGTTCGGCGGTTGCGGGAGGGTCGGCCGGCGTGGCATCTCCGCCCCTACGAGCCACAGCCGGAGCACATATGCACGGGATCTCCCTCTACGAGAGCTGGAACGACGAGGACTGGCGCGAAGGCGCCGTCTGCCGGGATCTCAACCCGGAGCTGTTCTTCCCGGTCGGTGTGACGGGAATGGCCGTCCACCAGATCGAGACCGCCAAGTCCCACTGCCAGGACTGCCCGGCCAAGGAGCCGTGCCTGCAGTTCGCCATCACCACCAACCAGGAGTACGGGGTGTGGGGTGGCCTCACCGAGGACGAGCGCCGCGTGCTGCGCCGCCACTGGCGCGCCGAGCAGCGCCGCCTCCGCTACGCCTCCTGACCGTCAGCCCCGACGGGTCAGGCCGGTCGGGTACCGACGAACGCCTCGATCAGCGCGCTGACGATCTCGGGGCGCTCGGCATGAGCGGCGTGACCCGCCCCGGGGACCTGCTCGAAGCGCGCCGATGACCCGATGGCCGTCGCCATCCTCCGACCGATGGCGCTGAACTTCTCGTCCCGTTCCCCGGCGAGCACCAGCACCGGGCAGGTGATGCGACCGAGCTCGGACCAGCGCGGCCGCTGCGTCCCGGTCCCGCAGTGGCGCAGGCTGGCGGCCAGGCCCTCGGGGCGGTTGGTCAGGCGCTCGGGGAGCATGGCGTCCTCCGGAGGCAGCCCGGCGAAGAGGGGCAGGGCCAGCCACCGCCGGAGGAACGCCTCGAGCACGTTCCCCTCCAGCGGGTCGGGCCCGCCGGCCAGCAGCGGGTCGGCCAGCAGCGTGTCGGCCTGCAGCGTGTCGGCCTGCAGCGTGTCGGCGAGGGCCTCGTCGGCGGCGCGCCGGGCGGCACGCTCGGCCTCGTCCTCCAGGCCGGGGGTCGCTCCGATGAGCACGAGGGCCTCCACCAGCGGCGCCGTCTCGGGGTCGAGGGCCGTATGGAGGGCGACGCGTCCGCCCATGGAGTAGCCGACGTAGACCGCAGGCCCGCCGGCCCGGGCCAGCAGGCGTCCGGCGGCGTCGAGATCGGCCGTGTCGTGGGCCGGGTCGCAGGCACCGTGGCCGGGGGCGTCAGGGGTCACGAGCTCGTGGCGGAGCGCCAGCAGCTCCCCGAAGCGGCCCCAGCAGCGGCCGTTCTGGGTGAACCCGTGGGCCAGCACGATGCGGCGTCGGGGCACGCGGTCCATGCACCGAGACTAGGGGGCTGCCCGATGGGGCAATCCGGGCTTCCCGGGAGGACGTCCTCGCAACGGCCCGACCCGCCGCGCCGTGTTCCACACTGGACCGGTGCTCTACGACGTGGGCGAGTCGATCGAGGAGATGCTGCGGACCCGGTGCGGCATCCCGCAGGATGTCGAGATCGTCTTCGAGGCGCCCACCCGGGACTGGGCGTCGCGGCGCAGCGCCCCGGCCGTCGACGTGTTCCTCTACGACATCCGCGAGAACCTGGACCGCCGCCAGAACCTGCTGGAGTTCACCCGCGACGAGCACATCACCACCGGCCGGGTGCCCCCCACCCGCTGGTACAGCTGCTCCTACCTGATCACGGCCTGGACGCAGCGCCCCGAGGACGAGCACCGGCTGCTCGGGTCGGTCATCGAGGGGCTCCTGACCGTCCACGCCGTGCCGCCGGACTGCCTGCGCGGGCGGCTCGCCTCCATGGAGCGTGAGGTCTTCATGACCCTCGGTCGGCCGCTCGGGTCGGAGCGCTCGATCTCCGACATCTGGTCGGCGCTCGGGGGCGAGCTCAAGCCGTCGCTGGACCTCGTGGTGGCGGTGCCGTTCGAGCCGCTCGTCAGCCTGCCGGTCGGCCCTCCGGTGCTGGAGACGGCGGCCATCACGGTCGGCGTGACGCGCGACGAGGACGGCCCCGGTTCGGCCAGGGGCGCCAAGGGCAGGGGGCGGGCGGCCGGCTCGGCGGGCGAGGACCGGCCCGTGCGCACCCCCGGCCACGTCCGGCTGAAGGAGCAGGCCGGTGAGCGCCTCCGGCCCTCGCTCATCGACCAGCGGGGGACCGAGGGCGAGGGGGCGCCGGTGGAGGAGGTCGTCGGCGGGACACGTGAGCAGCCCGGCCGCCGGTTCCGGCTGTCGATCCACGAGCCCAAGCGGGGGGACTAGTCCGCCGTGGCCGAAACCACCACGGCGCCGGCCCCGGCCTCCGATCAGGAGCGGCGACGGGCGTCAGGTGAGGGCGCCGCCGGGTTGCCCGTCGGCGTGGTGGGTGGCCTCCAGGCGGGCATCGGCAACCAGGCTGTTGCCCGCCTGGTGCAGCGCGAGCCGCCCGGCCCGACCCCACCGACGAGCGCCGCCCCGCCGACGCCCGACGAGGTGAAGTTCTTCGAGTCGCCCATTGAGAACCTCGTCGGGCTGATCGGCAAGAAGAAGGCCATCAAGAGCCAGCTCAAATGGCCCATGAACCGCAAGGTGTGGAACGACTGGGTCGTGATCGAGGGGTTCTCGGTCACCGCCGAGGCGGCGCTGGAGATCGCCCGAGCGGGCAACACACAGGTGCTCTCCCTCCAGCAGGGAGGGGCCCAGAGCGCGAACCGGGAGCAGCGCAAGTCGGAACTGGAGAGCCGGGGCCGTACGGTCGGCGCCGAGATCAAGTCCACCCACGACGGGATCATCACCCAACTGCGCGGCAGGACCGGGGCGATCGCGGGCGAGGCGCTCGAGGTGAAGTGGCTCGGGCTGGAAGGACTGATCGGAAGGGACGGGAAGGGCGACGAGCGCTTCGACGAGGTCGGACTCGGGGCCGAGGTCACCGAGAAGGTCGAGATCCCGCTCTTCGACAAGGTCAAGTTCACGCCGTCGGTGTCGCTCAGCGTCGGGCTCGTCGGGGCGGACATGAAGCACACGCCCCCGGCGGTCAAGGTCGGAGCCGTGTCGCTCAACGCCGCCGGCGAGGTGGCGCACAAGGAGTCGCTGCCCCCACTCGACATCGGCGGCCTCCGGACGCCGCGCTACGACAAGGCCTGGACCGTCAAGGTGACGGGCTCGGCGACCGCCCGGCTCAACGAGGCCAAGATCGCCCAGAAGCTGGCGATCATGATCGCCGAGCAGGCGGCCAAAC
>JBIKWW010000533.1:0-3739 GCA_044356125.1 Acidimicrobiia bacterium | reverse complement strand
CAGCGAAACCTTCTTGTCGTCATGCGGCACCAGTCGACGCATGCTGACGACATTGTCCAGAAGTTCCGCGAGGTTGACATGGCGGAAATCCTCGCGCGCCAGTTCGGCATCAAGCCTCGAGGCATCCGATATGTCGGTGATGAGACGGTCGAGCCGGCGCACGTCGTGCTGGATGATTTCCATGAGCCGCTGTCGCGAGGCTTCGTTGCGGGCGATCGGCAGCGTCTCCACCGCGCTTCGCAGCGACGTCAGTGGATTTTTCAGTTCATGCGATACGTCTGCTGCGAAGCTTTCGATCGCCTCGATGCGGGCGTAGAGCGCGTTCGTCATGTCGCGCAGGGTCTGCGAAAGATTGCCGATCTCGTCGCCGCGGGCCGACATGTCCGGTATCTCGACCCGCGACTTCACGCCGCGCCGTACCCGCACGGCGGCTTCCGACAGCTTTCGCAGCGGATTGGCAATGGTGCCTGCCATAAGGATCGAAAGCACGGTGATGACGATTGCGGCTACAAGGAAGATGCGCAGGATCGCCAACCTTTCCTCCGCCACGATGCGGTCGATGTCGCCACCCTGGGTCGATAGCAACAGCGCGCCGAGCACGGCGCGATAGCGCTGCACGGGTACCGCGACGGATACGATCAATTCACCCGCTTCCGTCATGCGCACGATGGTCGAAGGGCTACCTGCGAGCGCCTCGCCGACCTCCGAATAGCCGGCCCCGCTGCCCCGGATCTCGCGATAGACCGGCAGGTCGCGCTGCTGCAGCCATTTGTTCATCAGCCGACCGATACGCGCAATCATGCCTTCATTGTCGATTTCGAGCGGCGGCAGGTCGAAACGGACAACTTGGCTGCCGGCATAGAGATGACGCGAGTCGAGGACCAGTATGCCTTCGCGGTCATAGATGCGCGCCCTGGTGCGTGTCGGCTGGATGAGGTTTCGCAGGAGCGGCGCGACGCGTTCCTCGTTGATCGGCGATTCGAGCGTTTCCAGCGTATCGTTCATTGGCTCGATGCTCTCCCCCGCCTGGAGTTCGAGCAGTTTCTCGGGATCGACCGTGATCGTGTCGGTGTCCGCAGTCGCCGAGGCCGCGATTGCGCCGGCGATGATGCGGCCCTGGATGAGAAGGCTTTCCACGCGGGCATCGATCAGCCCCTCGCGGAACTGGTTGAGATAGAGGATCCCCGAAAGCAGGACGGCCAGCGCAACCAGGTTCAGGGAAACGATGCGCCGGGTCAGCGAGGAAAAGAAGGCATGGCGCAGGGTCCGCATCCCGCGTCGCAACGTCGAGTCCTTTTTGGAGGGCACCGGCGGCGCAGCAATGTCGCGCCCGGGCGAACTCACGTCCACAAGCCTGGGCGGTTCCTTCACCGTTTCGGCATTGGCCGTCGTCCCTTCAATGCCCGAATGGGCATCTGGGGCCTCGCGCTCGATTGCCTCCGGCTTCGTGTTGAGTTCCATCCCAGCCTTCGTCCCAACCTGCCACCGCTGCTGACGCGGCGCGGCGGTCAGGCTTCCTTGAACCTGTAGCCAACGCCGTAGAGGGTTTCGATCATTTCGAAACTGTCGTCCTCGGCCTTGAACTTCTTCCGCAAGCGCTTGATGTGGCTGTCGATAGTCCGATCGTCAACATAAACTTGGTCGTCATAGGCCGCATCCATGAGCGCATCACGGCTCTTCACCACGCCGGGCCGCTGTGCGAGCGCATACAATATCAGGAATTCGGTGACGGTCAGCGTTACCGGCATTCCCTTCCAGGTGCAGGTGTGCCTCTCCTGGTCCATGACCAGGTGACCGCGCTCCAGCGTCTTTGCTTCCGTGGCACTGCTTGCCTTGGTCGCGGGATCGAGCGTGGCACCGGCCCGGCGCAGTACCGCTTTCACCCGCTCGACGAGAAGGCGTTGGGAAAACGGCTTCCGGATGAAATCGTCCGCGCCCATTTTGAGGCCGAAGAGTTCATCGATCTCATCGTCCTTGGACGTAAGGAATATCACGGGGATATCGGACTTCTGGCGCAACCGCCGCAGCAGTTCCATGCCGTCCATCCGCGGCATCTTGATGTCGAAGATTGCAAGGTCAGGCTTGCGCGCCTGCAGACCCTCGAGCGCGGAGGCGCCATCCGTATAAGTCTCCACGCGGTAACCTTCCGATTCGAGCGCGATCGACACCGATGTGAGGATGTTGCGGTCGTCATCGACGAGGGCGATTGTCGGCATTCGTTCGGGCTCCCTGGCCGGTTGCATTTCTTTGGTGACTACGCCTGTCGCCTTAGACCGGAATTGCGGCGCATTCGCTGCAAAGGCTTGAAAATTGCGAAAAAAGTGTGGCTCGGGATCATCGCAGCCAAGCTCAGCCTAGCATGTTTCTGTTCCCTCATGGCGTGAAACAGTGCAGCTGAGGAAAATTCCGGCAATTGTGCGCTGCATCCTGTGGGGATCTGCGCCGTGGAAAAGTGGTTTCAATCGGTTAAAATTTTTAAATCGATTAAACTATTGATATCGTTAAACATTTCTGAGTTGGTGGTATTGCCACCACGGAAAGTCAAAACTATAGGTCAGCCCGGTGGGGTATGCGGATGGAACGTGTTCGCCCCGAACTGAATCATCGGCCTGTGCCGGCAGACATCCGGCAAACGAGAGGAGCAGGCAATGCAGACCATCGGCAGTGAAGCCAGGAAGCCAGAAACCCGCGAATCGGGACTATGGAACCGCTCCTTCGGGCTCGTCGAGTTCGGCCTCGAGGGCTTTTCTTCAGCCCGATACAATCTGGAAGCGCCGGAGCTCTACGAGCAGTCGGTTCTGCGCGGCGAGGCCTGCATTGCCCAGGGCGGGGCACTGTCTGTAACCACCGGCCAGCACACGGGCCGGTCCGCCCAGGACAAGTTCGTGGTGAGAGATGCCCTTACCCGCGACACGGTCTGGTGGGACAACAACAAGGCGATGGACCCGCGCAAGTTCGAGACCCTGCTTGCGGACATGCAGGAACATGTCCGGGAGCGCGACCTGTTCGTTCAGGACCTTCGCGGCGGCGCCGATCCGCATCACACGATTTCGGCCAGGGTGGTCACCGAGCTCGCCTGGCATTCGCTCTTCATCCGGAACCTCCTGATCAGGCCACCACGGCATGAACTCGAGACATACGTTCCGGACATGACGATTCTCGATCTTCCGAGCTTCCGTGCCCATCCCGAGCGCCATGGCTGCCGCACCGAGACGGTCATCGCCTGCGATTTCTCGCGCCGGATCGTTCTCATTGCCGGCACTTCCTATGCCGGCGAAATGAAGAAATCGGTATTCACCTTCCTCAACTTCCTGCTGCCGCCGAAGCAGGTCATGCCGATGCACTGCTCGGCCAATGTAGCGTCGGATGGAAAGTCCGCAGTCTTCTTCGGCCTCTCCGGAACCGGCAAGACGACACTTTCCGCAGATCCGTCGCGGGTGCTCGTTGGCGATGACGAACATGGCTGGGGCCCCGACGGCATCTTCAACTTCGAGGGTGGCTGCTACGCCAAGACGATCCGCCTTTCGCGCGAGGCGGAACCGGAGATCTTTGCCACGACCGGCCGTTTCGGAACGGTCCTCGAGAATGTCATCCTTCGGGACGACCGCTCGCCGGATTTTGACGATGGCAGCCTGGCCGAAAACACCCGATGCGCATATCCGCTGGATTTCATCCCGAATGCCTCCTCCACGGGCCGGGCGGGGCATCCGAGCAACATCATCATGCTGACGGCCGACGC
>JBIKWW010000045.1:0-13039 GCA_044356125.1 Acidimicrobiia bacterium | reverse complement strand
GACAGGACCCGCCGGGTCCTGGACCCGCGGCCGGGGTCTACTCCTCGCCCAGGTAGGCCTTGCGGACGGCCTCGTTGTGGAGGAGGTCGGAGCCCTTGCCGGTGAGCACCACGTGGCCGGTCTCGATCACGTAGCCGACATCGGCGAGGCCCAGAGCGGCCTGGGCGTTCTGCTCGACGAGCAGCACGGTCGTGCCGGCCGCCCTGAGCACCCGGATCGTCTCGAAGATCTTCTGCATCATGATCGGCGAGAGGCCCATGGAGGGCTCGTCGAGCATGATCAGCCGGGGGCGGCTCATGAGGGCCCGGGCCATGGCCAGCATCTGCTGCTCACCGCCGGAGAGCGTGCCGGCGAGCTGCGTGCGGCGTTCCTTCAGGATCGGGAAGAGCGAGAAGCCGCGCTCCTTGTCGGCGGCGATGCCGTCGGCGTCGTTGCGGCCGAACGCCCCGAGATCGAGGTTCTCGTCGATGGTCATCCGGGCGAAGACCTTGCGGCCCTCGGGGGAATGGGCGATGCCCATGGCGACGATCTGATGCGCCGGGGTGCCGTCGATGCGCTTCCCGTCGAAGGTCACCGAGCCCGTGCGCGGGCGTAGCAGACCCGACAGGGTGCGCAGCGTCGTCGTCTTGCCGGCCCCGTTGGCCCCGATGAGCGTGACCACCTGGCCCTGCTCGACATCGAAGCTGATGCCCTTCACAGCCTCGATCTGCCCGTAGGCGACCTTCAGGTTCCTGACCTCCAGCAGCGCCATGGCTCAGCCCTCCTGGGTCTCGGTCGGCGTGCCGAGGTAGGCCTCGATCACACGGGGATCGCTCTGCACCTGCTGTGAGGTGCCCTCCACGAGCTTGGCGCCCTGCACCAGCACGGCGACCCGGTCGCAGAGGTTGAAGATGAACTTCATGTCGTGCTCGATCACGATCACGGGCAGGCCCTGGGACCGGATGGCCAGCACCAGCTTGCGGGCCTCCTCGGTCTCGTTGGCGTTCATGCCTGCAGTCGGCTCGTCGAGCAGGAGCAGACCCGGATCGGTGGCCAGCGCCCGGGCGATCTCGAGCCGGCGCTGGTCGCCATAGGGGAGGTTCTTGGCCAGTTCGTCCTGGGTTCCGGCCAGGCCGACGAAGTCGAGCAGCTGCATGGCCTTCTCCCGGCCTTCGCGTTCCTCCCGCCGGTACTTGGGGCCGCGGCCGATGGCCGACAGCACCGAGGACGACGTCCGGCAGGTGCGCGCCACCAGGATGTTCTCCAGCACGGTCATGTTGTTGAACAGGCGGATGTTCTGGAACGTTCGGGCCAGGCCCGTCTTCGTGATGGCGTTGGGGCGCCCGCGCAGCGGCTGGCCCTGGTAGAGCACCGAACCCGACGTCGGCTCGTAGAGGCCGGTGAGGCAGTTGAAGAACGTGGTCTTGCCCGCTCCGTTGGGCCCGATCAGCCCCACGATCTCGTGCTCGCCGACGTGGAAGTCGACCTCGTTGACGGCGGTGAGGCCGCCGAAGCGCTTGGTGACCTTGCGGGCCTCGAGGATGTTCGCCACGGCTCAGCCCTCCCCGCCCGTCGCCGGGGCTGTTCGGGCCGCTCTGCGGGAGGCGGCTCCGATCGAGGACCCCTTGCGGTTGCGCTTGTTGGCGACGATGCCTTCGGGGCGGAACCGCATCATCAGCACCAGCGCCAGACCGAAGATCATCAGCCGCCGGTCCTGGAAGAACCGCAGCTTCTCGGGGATCACCAGCAGCGCCGTGGCCCCGAGGACCGCACCGCTCACGGAGCCGAGGCCACCGAGCACGCACGCGGCGAGCAGCAGGATCGATTCGAGGAAGGTGTAGGAGTCGGGGGAGACCTGGGTGGCCAGGTGGGCGTTCACCGTCCCCGCCGAACCGGCCAGGAAGGCGCCGATGGCGAAGGCGAGCAGCTTCATGGCGATGGTGTTGACGCCCATGGCCTGGGCGGCGACCTCGTCCTCGCGGATGGCGACCCACGCCCGCCCGATGCGTGAGGCGTTGAGCCGCACGAACACCAGGATCACGAAGCCGAGCAGCAGCAGCTCGAGGAAGTAGTAGTTGGCGAAGTAGTTCATGTCGACCCCGAAGATCCGGGTGTTGGATCCGAGGTCCTTGCCGAAGAGGCTGAGGTTCGGGATCTGGGCCACGCCGTTGGGGCCCCGGGTCAGCTTGCCGATGTCGTTGCGGGCGAGCTCGTAGAAGATCTCACCGAAGGCGAGGGTCACGATGGCCAGGTAGTCGCCCTCGAGGCGCAGCGTTGGCGCACCGATGATCACGCCGAAGAGCGCCGCGACGCAGGCACCGATGATGATCACGAGCCAGAACGGCAGCTCGATGTCGTAGTAGGCGAGGCCGGCGCCGCCGAGGATGCCGCCTGCGTAGGCGCCGACGCCGAAGAAGGCGATGTAGCCCAGATCGAGCAGGCCGGCGAGGCCGACCACGATGTTGAGGCCGATCGCGGTGCAGGAGAACAGCAGCACGGAGGCCAGCACGCGGACCCAGTAGCCGTCGCCCTGCTGGGTGAAGGGGAAGGCGGCGGCGGTGATCCCCCCGACGACGGTGGCGACCGGCAGGTTCGCCCGGGCGGCGTCGCCCAGCCACTGGAACACGCCGAGGCGGCTCAGGGCGAAGCAGGCGCCACCGAGCAGCACGAGGAACGCCATGAAGCGGTTGGACTCCTCGACGCTGAGCCCGAACACCACGATGCCCAGCGCCATCGGGAACCCGAGCACGATGCCGGCGAGCTGGCTGGCCCGTCGGGTCCGTTCCGTGAACATGGCCGTCGAGCCGTCTCGCAGCACCCGGAACCCGAGTACGGCCAGGCCGGACCCGACGACGGCGAGGGCGATGCCCAGGCCGGGGGTGCCGGTCCCGAGCTCGGTCCCGTCGTCGAGCGCGCCGCCCTTGCCGGCGACGTCGAGGATCTGGAGCAGGTAACCGACGGACAGGGCCGTCATCGCCAGGGTGATCACCAGGCCGCCCGCCCGCCGGCCCCGGTAGGGGGCGAAGGCCAGGATGGTGACGAGCACGGCGGCCACGAGCGTGAAGGTGCGCGTGCCCGAGGCCGTCCACCAGAAGTCGAGGTCGCCGGTCTCGGGCCGGTACGTGGTGATCCATGAGGTGAAGCTCGCACCGAGCAGAGCCGCTGCTCCGGCCAGGATGAGCGGGCGGGCCGACGACGAGCCGGACCGGGGCTCGGCGAACCAGCGCCGGATGGCGCCGGACGCCTCCTCCAGCTCTTCTTCGACGAACCCGGCGACGGACTCGGCGGCGTCGGTGGCGGCTTCGAGCCCGGCCTCGGCGGCCTCCTCGGCGCGGTGGACGGGGTTTCGGTTCGATGACATCTCGTTCCCCTCAGGCCCGGCCGCGCTCGGACTGGCCCAGCAGGCCCGTCGGTTTGAACACGAGCAGCAGGATCAGGGCGACGAACGCCCAGACGTTCTTGTACTGCGACCCACCGGGGAAGTACTGGCTCGCCATGGCCTCGAGGATGCCGAGGCAGAACCCGCCGAGCACGGCCCCCTGGATGTTGCCGATGCCGCCCAGCACGGCGGCCACGAACGACTTGAGGCCGGCCAGGAAGCCGATCTTCGGGTCGATCTGGCCGAAACGCAGCCCCTGCATCAGACCGGCGACGCCGGCGAGGGCGGCACCGATGGCGAACGTGGTGACGATCACGCGGTCGGTGTCGACCCCCATGAGCTTGGCGGTGTCGGGATCCATCGAGGTGGCCCGCATCGCCTTGCCCATCCGGGACGACTTCACGAACCGGCTGAGCAGGATGGCCAGCACGACCGTCGTGGCCAGCACCAGGAGCGACACGTACTGGATGGTGATGTCGCCGATCTCGATGGCGCCGGTGATGAGGTTCGGGAACGGCCGGGGTGCCTTGGCCTTGGGGTAGTAGAGGCGCACGAACTCCTGCAGGAAGATGGACACGCCGATGGCCGTGATCAGCGGCGCCAGGCGTGGCGCGTTGCGCAGCGGCCGGTAGGCGAGCCGCTCGATGAGCAGCGCCAGCAGCACCGACACCACGACGGCGCCGATCAGCATCAGCGGGATGGCGATCAGGGCGCCCTTGGGGCTCGACACCGTGCCGACCAGCGTGTCGGGCAGCATCAGGAACGTCGTGAGCGCAGCGAACGCCCCGAACATGAAGACCTCGCCGTGGGCGAAGTTGATGAGCCGCACGATGCCGTAGACCATCGTGTAGCCGAGGGCGATCAGCCCGAAGGTGGCGCCCAGCACGATCCCGTTGATCAGCTGGGTGAGGAAGATCGTCATGGAGCCCCGCGCGGTGGTGGATGGTGGGCGTGTGCCTTCCGGCACGGTTGGGGGCGAGGTTACAAGCCTGCGGGCCGGTCCGCTTCGGGCCGCCGGTCAGCCGCCGGCGCCGATCCGGACCACGAACTCGCGCACGGCCTCCCAGTCCCCGCTCCAGAATCGGAAGAGCTCACCGCCGATGGTGGCGATCAGCGGGCGGCCTCCGAAGAACTGGAACATCCCGTCGATGGCGTCCCACAGCTGGGTGCCGAAGCCGCTGCCCGAGAGCAGCACGAACAGGAACAGCAGGGGCAGGTACTGGCGATAGGGGGCGATGGCCCGGAGCAGGTTGGCGGGGAGGTAGGGCTCAAGGGCCCCGAAGCCGTCGAAGCCGGGGATCGGCAGCATGTTCAGCACGAAGGCGCCGAGCTGGAGGCGGCCCAGGAACTCGACGGCGGCGAGGAACGTGACGGCCCCTTCGGCCGAGGGCGACCACCCGAGTCGGCCGGGCAGCAGCAGCAGGATCCCCAGGGCCAGGTTGCTGGCCGGCCCGGCGAGCGACATGACCGACTCCATCCGCCTCGTCCGGATGGCGTTGCGGTTGATCCACACGGCCCCGCCCGGAAGGCCGATGCCGCCGATGAGCAGGAACACCAGCGGATAGACGAGCGACAGCCCGGGATCGGTGTAGCGGCGCGGGTCGAGGGTGAGGTAGCCCTTCCCGGCGACGCTGCGGTCGCCGCCGACGAAGGCGGTGAAGGCGTGGGCGAACTCGTGGATCGACAGCGACACGATCCATCCGATCAGCACGAACAGGAACACGCCGAGACGGTTGGCGGGGCTGGTGAGCAGCAGGGCCCCGGAGGCCACCCACGCCGCCAGCAGCCCGAGGAACACGGGGCTGGGCCGTACCGAGCGGCGCACGGCGGTGGCCTCCCGGGCGGCGGTCTCCCGGAGGGTCGGCTGGGCCGCCCGCACGCAGTCCACGCAGTGGGCGCCGACGGACGCCTGCACGAGGCAGTCGTGGCAGGACGGCCGCCCGCACCGGCTGCACGACAGCAGCGTCATGCGGCCGGGATGGCGGGGGCAGGAGGGGGCGACGGGTTCGGCGGAGGGCGCCATGGGCCGCCAGCCTGGCACGGGGCGCACCGGTAGCCGGGAACGGCACCGGTTTCAGACGTTGCGCAGCGCCCGCCTGGCACGGGGCGCACCGGTAGCCTGGAACGGCCATGTTCGACTCCCTCTCCGACCGCTTCGACGCCGTCTTCAAGCGCATCACCGGCCGTGGGCGCCTCAGCGAGGCCGACGTCGACGAGGTGCTGCGGGAGATCCGTGTCGCCCTGCTCGAGGCCGACGTCGCCGTCCAGGTGGCCCGCACCTTCGTCAACCGGGTCCGCCAGCGGCTCCTCGGGGTCGACCTGTCCCCGGTCTACGGCGACCCGGCCAAGCAGGTCATCGCCGCCGTCCGCGACGAGCTGATCGAGGTCCTGGGCGGCGAGGGCCTCACGATCTCCTACGCCTCCAAGCCGCCGACCGTCGTGCTGCTGGCGGGCCTCCAGGGCTCGGGCAAGACGACCAGTGCCGGCAAGCTGGCCCGCTGGTTCAAGCAGCAGGGCCGCAACCCGCTGCTGGTGGGGGCCGACCTCCAGCGCCCGGCCGCCGTCGAGCAGCTCCGCACGCTGGGCCAGCGCGTCGGCGTCCCCGTGTTCTCCGAACCCGGCGATCCGGTCGCCGTCGCCCGGCGGGGTCTGGAGGAGGCGCAGCGGCTGGGCAAGGACGTCCTGATCGTCGACACCGCCGGCCGTCTCGTCATCGACGCCGAGCTGATGGACGAGGTCCGGCGCATCTCCGAGGCCGTGGGGCCCGACTACACGTTCCTGGTGATCGACGCCATGATCGGCCAGGCCGCGGTGGAGACGGCCGAGGCCTTCCACCAGACGCTGGCCATCGACGGCGTGATCCTCACCAAGCTCGACGGCGACGCCCGGGGCGGTGCCGCGCTGAGCGTCAAGGAGGTCGTCGGCCGCCCGATCGCCTTCGCTGCGACGGGCGAGAAGCTCGACGAGTTCGGCCCCTTCTTCCCCGAGCGCATGGCCGGGCGCATCCTCGGCATGGGCGACGTGCTGACGCTCATCGAGGAGGCCGAGAAGGCCTTCGACCAGCAGCAGGCCGAGGACGCCGCGCTGAAGCTGGCGGAGGGCGACTTCACCCTCACCGACTTCCTCGAGCAGATGCGCTCGGTGCGCAAGATGGGCCCGCTGAAGAACCTGCTGTCGCTCATGCCCGGCGTGGGCAAGGAGCTGAAGGACGTCGACCTCCCGGAGAAGGAGCTCGACCGCGTCGAGGCGATCATCTGCTCGATGACCAGGGCCGAGCGTGCCGAACCGGACCTCATCGACGGCTCCCGCCGCCAGCGCATCGCCCGGGGCTCGGGCACGAGCGTGCAGGAGGTCAACAACCTCCTCAAGCAGTTCGGGGAGATGCGCAAGCTCATGAAGGGCCAGATGGGTGCGCTCATGAAGGCCGGCATGGGCGGCGGGGTCGGCGGGCGCTTCAAGCAGGCCCGGGCCATCCAGAAGGGTGTTCGGGACGGCAGCATCGATCCCGCCCAGCTCCAGGCCCTGGGCCTGCCCGGTGGGATCCCCGGGCTCGACGGTGCAGGCGGGCCTGCCGGCGGCCGCCCCGGCGGGCGTCCCGGGCTGCCCGGCCGGCCCGGTGCCGGTGGGCGGCCTCCCGGCAAGCCCGGCGGGGGTCGGGTCACGGCCCCCGGGACCCAGGCCGGTCCGGGTCCCAAGAAGAAGAAGAAGCGCTGACCCGGGCGGTGAGGGGTCGGTCCGGGCCGGACCCCGATCCGAACGCTGCTAGCCTCCCCGGGCTCGCTGTTCGAAGGAGAAGGTTCCGTGGCCGTCAAACTGCGTCTCATGCGCATGGGCAAGACCAAGCAGCCCACCTACCGCATCGTCGCGGCCGACAGCAGGAATGCCCGCGATGGCCGTTTCATCGAGATCCTGGGCACCTACGAGCCCCGACGGGAGCCCTCGGTCGTGAACCTCGATGCCGACAAGGTCTTCGGCTACATCGAGACCGGCGCCCAGCCCACCGAGCGTGTCGCCAAGGTGCTGGCCTTCCACGCCGACACGAAGGACCGCTGGGCCGCCGTCCAGTCCGCCCGTGCGGCCAAGGCGGCGAAGGCCAAGGCCGCCAACAACGCCCGTTCCTGAGGCGCGGGGAAGCGTCCGTGAGCGACCCGAACCAGGTTCCTGCGGCGGCCGCCCGGGACGCCCTCCAGTACCTCGCCGAGCAGCTCGTCGACGATCCCTCGGGGATCGAGATCTCGGTGTCGCAGTGGCGCCAGCGGGTGTCGCTCAACCTGAGCGTGGCGCCCGACGACATGGGCAAGATCATCGGCCGCAAGGGCCGCACCGCCCAGTCCGTGCGTACCGTGGTGCGGGCCATCGGCGCCCGCGACGGTCACGACATCCAACTCGACATCGTCGATTGACGGATCGACCGACGGATCGGTCTCCGGGTCGGTCTCCGGGTCGATCGACCCCGCCGATGCCGGGCTCCCGGGCGGCCCCTGGCCTGCTCGAGGTCGGCCGCATCATGAAGGCCCACGGGATCAAGGGTGAGGTCGTCGTCGACTTCACCTCCGAGCGCCCGGAGCGCCGTGTCCCTGGAGCCGTGCTGCAGACCTCGGGTGGGTCGCTGACGGTCGAGCAGGCCGTCCCGTTCCAGAACCGCTGGCGGGTGCGCTTCGCCGGGATCGCCGACCGCAACGCCGCCGAACGCCTGCGGGGCACGGTGCTGCGGGCCGAGCCGCTCCCCGACGACGAGTCCGGGGCCCTGTGGGTGCACGAGCTGATCGGCTCGACGGTGACGGACACGACCGGCGCGGTGGTGGGCGTGGTGGAGGCCGTCGAGGCCAACCCGGCGGCCGATCTCCTGGTGCTCGACGGTGGTCGTCTGGTGCCCGTCGTGTTCGTGGTGTCGAGCGCAGTCGGGCAGGTGGTGATCGACCCGCCGGTGGGCCTGCTCGACGATGACGATGCCGGCGATGCCGGCGATGCCGGCGATGCCGCT
Organism: Acidimicrobiia bacterium; assembly: GCA_044356125.1. Classification (GTDB taxonomy): domain Bacteria; phylum Actinomycetota; class Acidimicrobiia; order Acidimicrobiales; family JANYDT01; genus JBIKWW01. The sequence goes on along the minus strand of JBIKWW010000045.1, from coordinate 4,697 downwards.
GATGCCGCTGATGCCGCTGATGCCGCTGATGCCGCTGATGCCGCTGATGCCGGCGATGCCGCTGATGCCGCTGGACCGGACCGGGCCGGCAGGGGGCCGGCCGGGGAGCGCTGAGCGGTGGCCCCCCGGATCGCCGTCTTCACGCTGTTCCCGGCGCTGCTCGAGGAGTTCCGCCGCACCAGCCTGCTCGGCCGGGCCGTCGAGCGGGGCCTGCTCGACGTCGACGTCCACGACCTGCGGATCCATGGCGCCGGTGCGCACCGGGCCGTCGACGACGCGCCGTTCGGCGGGGGTGCCGGCATGGTCCTGGCCCCGGGCCCGGTGTTCGAGTGCGTGGAGGCGGCCGACCCGCCCCGTCCCGTGTTCGTGCTCACCCCCGGTGGCGAGCGCTTCGACCAGCGCCGGGCCCACGACCTCGCCGACCGGCTGGCGTCCGGCGAGATCCCTGGGTTCTCGCTGCTGTGCGGCCGCTACGAGGGCTTCGACCAGCGGGTCCACGACCATCTGGCCGACGGGGAGCTGTCGGTGGGCGATGTCGTGCTCGGCGGGGGCGAGGTGGCGGCGATGCTCGTGATCGAGGCCGTCGCCCGGCTCCTGCCCGGCGTGATGGGCAACGAGGCCTCGGGCGACGACGAGAGCTTCCACGACGGCCTCCTCGAGTACCCCCAGTACACCCGACCGGCCGACTTCCGGGGCTGGTCGGTGCCGGAGGTGCTGCGCTCCGGGGACCACGGCCGCATCGCCCGCTGGCGGCGGGCCCAGGCCATCGTCCGCACGGCCCGGGCGCGACCCGACCTGCTCGCCGGCCGCGGCGGGCTGCGGCCCGACGAGGCCCGGCTGCTCGCCGAGTTCGGCCTCCCGCTCCCCTCCGGAGCGTCCGGCCTGTCCGGCCCGTCCGGCCCGTCCGCCACCCCTCCGGCGAGCGACTAACCTTCGGTGCCCCTTCGGCCGTCCTGCCGTACCCGGCCCCGCTCGCGAGGAACCCGCCATGCATCCCACCGACCTGATCGATCGTGAGCAACTGCGGTCCGACGTCCCCCATTTCGACGCCGGCGACACCGTGAAGGTCCACGTCCGCGTGGTCGAAGGCAACAAGGAGCGGGTCCAGATCTTCCAGGGCCACGTCATCGCCCGCTCCGGCGACGGCATCCGCGAGACGTTCAAGGTCCGCAAGATCAGCTACGGCGTCGGGGTCGAGCGCACCTTCCCGGTCCACTCGCCGACCATCGCCCAGATCGAGGTCGTCACCCGTGGCGACGTGCGCCGGGCGAAGCTGTACTACCTGCGCAACCTGCAGGGCAAGGCGGCCAAGATCAAGGAGAAGCGGGGCAAGTGACCCGCCGGCCTGCCTCGGGCAGGCCGTCCGTCCGCCCATCCCGAGGGCGGGTCCGACGACACGCCAGGATCGTTCCCGTGTCGAACCGAGGGGGGCGAACCGAGCGGTGAGCGAGCAAGCCGACGCCGACGGCGTCGCCCCCGACGGCGCCGTTCCTGACCGGCCGGACGTCGACCGCCTTCCCGGCGGCCCGGACGTCGACCGGCCCGATGCGGGTGCTGCTGCTTCGGCCGACGGGGACGATCCCGTCCCTGCGTCCGGGGAGCGGCGGGTACCCGCCCGTCGCCGTCCGGTGAAGCGCTCGCCGGGTCGGGTGGTCGGTGAGTACGCCGTGCTGGCGGTGTTCGCGCTGACGCTGGCGTCGGTCATCCGGGCGTTCCTCGGCCTGGCCTTCTACATCCCGTCGGAGTCCATGGTGCCGACGCTCCAGGTGAACGACCGCGTCCTCGTGTCCCGGCTCAGCTACCTGCGCCACGGGCCCACGCGGGGCGACATCGTGGTGTTCCGCAATCCCAAGTACGACGGCGACCAGCCCTCGAACCTCTTCGAGCGGGCGCTGTCCAACGCCCTCGAGGTCGTCGGGATCGGCCAACCCCGGGACAAGTTCTACATCAAGCGCGTGATCGGGCTCCCGGGCGACCGCATCGAGTGCCGGGACAACGCGGTGTGGATCAACGGGCGCCGTCTGGAGGAGCGCTATCTCCCCGCCGACGTGGAGATCGACGACTTCGCCGTCGAGACGGTCCCGGCCGGGCACTACTTCATGATGGGCGACAACCGCACCAACTCCCAGGACTCGCGCTACGGCCTGGGAACGATCCGGCGCTCGGCCATCGTCGGCGAGGCCGTGGTGCGCATCTGGCCGCTCGGGCGGTCGGGCGGCCTGGACATCATCGGGACGGGGCCGACCGGGACCGGTGCGCCGACGGGGACCGGTGCGCCGACGGGGACCGGTGCGCCGGGCACCGATCCGGCGCCCTCCGGGGGCATCATCCCGTGACGCGTCGTTCGCAGCGGGGGCTGATGCCGGGGGCCTGTGGCATGGTGTCGGGATGAGCGCCGAGGACCTGGAGCGCTACGAGGCCGAAGCCGAGCTGTCGCTGTACCGCGAATACCGCGACGTCGTGTCGATGTTCTCCTACGTGGTCGAGACCGACCGCCGCTTCTACCTGGCCAATCGGGTCGAGCTGACCCCTCGCACCGAGGGTGGGCGGACCTGGTTCGAGCTGGAGCTGCACGACGCCTGGGTCTGGGACATGTACCGGCCGGCCCGCTTCGTCGCCCACGTCCGGGTGGTGACCTTCAAGGACGTCAACGTCGAGGAACTGCCCCGGACCGAGGGGTGGGACCAGGTCCCCCGTGAGCTCCGCGCCGACGGGTGACCGGGCCGCTCCCGTCGACGCCTCCCGTCCGACCGACCGGACCCGACAGGAGCTCGGGCGAATCGGGGAGGACGCCGTCGCCGCCCACTACGAGCGGGCCGGGTACCGGGTGGTCGCCCGGAACTGGCGCGACGGCCGCCGGGGCGAGCTGGACCTGGTGGTGCTCGGTCCCGGTGCTGCGGCCCCGGGCCCAGTACGACCGGTCGTCGTGGGCGTGGAGGTCAAGACCCGCCGGGGCTCGGGCTTCGGCGACGCCCTCGAGGCGGTGACGCCGGCCAAGGCCCGGCGGCTGCGGAGCCTGGTGGTCGCCTGGGCGGTCGCCCACCCCGATCCGGCCCGGGGGGCAGATCTGCGGGTGGATGTCGCCGCCGTGCGCTGGCCCCGGGGCCGAGCCGTCCCCGAGATCGAGATCGTCGAGAACGCCTGCTGATCAGCTCCGGGGAGCGAAGCGCTCGAAGCAGGGCCGGTGCCAGTGCCGGCGCTGCTCGGGATCGTCGAGGGGCACGGCGACGACGTGGGCCAGGCCCGCCGGGATGACCTGCTCGCAGCCGGGGCAACGGTAGGGCTTGAGCGCCCGGTCGCCCCGGACGAGGCGGACCTCCCAGCCCGGCGGCGCGGCGAAGCCCGACCGGGTGGGGCGGGTGACCACCGGTGGGTCCTCCCGTTCGACGATGCGCCGCCGGCCCATGGCTCAGCCCAGCAGGGCCCAGACCACGAGGGCGGCGACCACGACGAGCGCGACGAGCACGATGGCCAGGTCGGCCGGTCGTCGGCGATGGGGACGGTAGGGGTTCAGGCCCACGGGGTGATCTTCCCAGGGTCCGCCCATGGTCCGGCACGCAGGGGGGATCGGCTGATCCGCAGTCACCGATCTCCGGCTTGGATGGTGACACTTGTCTCGCTAGGGTGGGGCACACAGGTGACCCGGGTCACAGGGTCGGGTCACCTGTCCGCGGTCGGCACGTCGCCGACTGCTCCTGTCAAGCAGGGGGAACCTCATGAAACATCGCAAGGGGCTGATCGGGCTGACCGCCGCCGGTCTGGCCGTCGCGTTGGTCGCGCCGCTGGGTGCCGGCGCCGTGACCCGGACCACGAAGAAGCCGGCCGCGAAGGCGGCTCCGACCACGAAGGCGGCTCCGACCACGAAGGCGGCTGCCCCGACGACGGCGGCTCCGACCTCGGCGGCGGCGGTGGCCGCGGCGGGTCCGAAGGGCGGCAAGATCGTGTTCGGTCTGGAGGCCGAGAGCTCGGAGGGTTGGCTGCCGCCGTCGTCGCAGTGGGCGGTGTCGGGCCATCAGGTGAGCTACTCGGTGTTCGAGCGCGTCACGGGGATCAACGAGAAGGGCCAGGTCGTGCCGTGGCTGTCCGAGTCCTTCTCGCCCTCGCCGGACTACAAGACCTGGACGTTCAAGGTCCGTCCGGGCATCAAGTTCCACAACGGTGAGGCACTGAACGCCGACGCCATGGCGACCGCCATCCGGGAGAGCGCCTGCGGTTCGGTGACGGCGACGGCGTTCCTGCTCGTGAGCTTCCTCGGGCGCAACTGCGCCTCCGGTCCGGCGGGCGTGACCAACGTGGTGTCCGACGGCAACATGACGGTGACGGTGACCCTCCTGGCCCCGTGGGTGTCGTTCCCCTCCTATCTCGCCGGGCAGGGTGGCGTGGTCGCCGCTCCGGCCCAGTACAAGTCCAGGGACCGCAACGCTCCGATCGGGACGGGTCCGTTCAAATTCAAGGAGTGGCAGGTCGGTGTGAAGTTCGTGGCGGTGCGCAACGCGGACTACTGGCAGAAGGGTCTGCCGGTGGCCGATGAGATCGAGTTCCGTCCGATCGTGGACGAGTCGGCCCGTCTGGCGCAGTTGCAGTCGGGTCAGATCGACATGACCCACACCGCGAACTACCTGACCCAGCGGGAGATGGAGGATCTGGCGAAGGCGAAGAAGATCAAGCTGTACACGTCCACTGCTTTCGGTGAGGTC
>JBIKWW010000398.1:0-3793 GCA_044356125.1 Acidimicrobiia bacterium | reverse complement strand
CGACGGCGGGTCCGGTTGGTCGTGCCCACCTCCCGCAGCCGGCAGCCGGACTGCTCGAGCACCTCGGGGATGCGGAACCCGCCGCCGATCTCGACGAGCTCCCCCCGCGAGACGACGACCTCGCCGCCCTCCCGGGGCCGGCCCAGGGCGGCCAGCACCAGCATCACGGCGGCCGCGCAGTTGTTCACGACCAGACCGGACCCGGCGCCGCACAGGCGCGCCAGCAGGGTGGCGGCGTGCTCACGCCGCGAGCCGCGGATCCCGGCGTCGAGGTCGAACTCCAGGTTCGACGCCCGCCACGGACCGCCGGCCCCACCCGCCCCCAGCGGGGCCCGGCCCAGGTTCGTGTGCAGGAGGGTGCCGGTGGCGTTCACCACCGGCTGCAGCATCCGACGGGCGCGTGCCGTCCCGAGGGCCCGGGCCCGTGCCGCCGCCTCGGCGGGCTGCCCGTCGGCCCGGGCCGCGTCGATGCCCGCCCGGGCCACCTCCACCAGCAGGGCGTGGGGCAGCACCGAGACGACCGGATCCTCTGCCAGCTCCCGGGCCAGCGCATCGACCGAAGGCGGACGCATCGCCCGTAGCATCGCGTACGTGCTGCGAACGGCCTACCGGATCGTGCGGGCCACCGTCCGCACCCTGGTCCTGCTGTTCGTGACCGTCGTGGTGGTGCCCGGGGCGATGGTGGCGGCAGGGCTCGGCATCGTGCTGTTCACGCCGGTTCCCGTGCACATCCCCGAGGCGAGGAAGCTCCCGGTCATCCTCCCCAGCCGCGTCTTCGACAACCGGGGCAACCTGATCGCCGAGTTCAAGGAGTTCGACTCCAGCATCCCGGTGCGCCGCGAGGACATCCCCGAGGTGCTGAAGCAGGCGGTCGTCGCCTCCGAGGACCGCCGCTTCTACCGCCACAAGGGCGTCGACCTGCAGGGCATCCTGCGTGCCATCCGGGTCGAGGCCAACGACGAGCCGGGGGCCCAGCAGGGCGCGTCGACGATCACCATGCAGCTCGTCAAGCAGGTGTACCTGGGCGAGCGCAACGACCTCCGGGCCCCCGGTCTGACGATGCGGGAGCGGGCCTGGGGCAAGCTGCGCCAGGCGGTGATGGCCAACCGGCTCGACCGGACGCTGTCGAAGGAGGAGATCCTCTACCGGTACCTGTCGAACGTGTTCCTCGGGCAGGGTGCCTACGGCGTCGGTGCCGCCAGCCAGACCTACTTCCGCAAGCCCGTCGGCGAGCTCACCCTCTCCGAGGCGGCCACGCTGGTCGGGATCATCCCGGCGCCATCGGCCTACGAGCCCCGGGGCAACCTGGCCAACGCCGAGACGAAGCGCAGGATCACGCTCGACCAGATGCTGCGCGAGGGCTACATCTCCCGTGTCGAACACGACCGCGCCGCTGCTGCCCGGCTCTGGCTGGACAGCATGGGGGACCCTCCGGTCGGCCAGCCCGTCACGATCGTCTACGACCGCCCCCGCACCGAGACGCGCTACCCCTACTTCGTCGACTACGTCCGTCGCTACCTGGTCTCCCGCTACGGCGAGGAGCGGCTCTACCGGGGCGGTCTCCAGATCGAGACGACGATCGATCCCGACCTCCAGGCCAAGGCGGAGGCCGAGGCGGCGGCCACGCTGAAGGGCACCAACACGCTGCTCGAGCTGTCGATCGTGTCGGTCGAGCCGGGCACGGGCTTCGTGAAGGCGATGGTCGGTGGCCGGGACTTCGACGCCCCCGGCGGCCAGGTCAACCTCGCCCTGGGCAACTGCCCGACGGTGGAGAGCCTCGAGCAGCGCCTCCGTCACCCGCCTCAGCTGGCCCCGGCGTGCACCCGCCGCAACGACGTCAGCGGCGGCGGCTCCGGACGCTCGCCGGGATCGTCGATCAAGCCCATCGTGCTCGCCGCCGCCTTCGAGCAGGGGATCTCACCCCGGGCCGTCTACTCGGGGGCCCCGTACGAGCCGCCCGGCGGCGGCCGTCCGATCGGCAACTACGAGGGCGCCGCCTACGGGGCGGTCGACCTCCGCACCGCCATGGTCAAGTCCGTCAACACGGTGTTCGCCCGGCTGGGCGTCGACGTGGGCATCGAGAACGTGGCCAGGACGGCCCAGAAGCTGGGCATCACCTCGGCCTGGTACGACCCCACCGCCCACGGAGCCTCCTACTCGATCGGCGGCATCGACGTGTCCCCCCTGGAGATGGCCGCCGCCTACTCGGTGTTCGCCAACCATGGCGTCCGCCATCCCGCCACCCCCGTGCTTCGGGTGACCACCGTGGACGGCACGGTCCTGGAGGAGAACCCGGACCCGTCGCAGCGCCGTCGGGTCCTCAGCTCTGCCGTCGCCGACAACGTCACCGAGGTGCTGACGGGCGTCGTGAACGAGGGAACCGGAACCCGGGCCCAGCTCGCCGGCGGGCGGCCGGCGGCTGGCAAGACGGGCACCAGCCAGGGCTATGGCAACGCCTGGTTCGTCGGGTTCACGCCGCAGCTCTCCACGGCCGTGTGGATGGGGTACCGCGACGCGCCCCGACCGCTGCGCAACATCAAGGGCGTCGGTTCCGTGGCCGGGGGCACGCTGCCCGCCCTGACCTGGGGCCGCTACATGGACGAGGCCATGGAGGGCCTGCCGATCGTCGCCTTCTCCGAGCCGGCACCGATCCAGCGCATCCGTCCGCTCACCCCGGCCGAGATCGTCCAGCGCCGGGCGCGCGGCGGCATCGACCCCGGCCAGCGCCGCCTGATCTCCACCCTGGAACCCGAGTCGCGGCGGGAGTCGTCGGCCGCACCCGACGTTCGCAGCCCCGACCCCGGGTACGTGCCGCCCCCGCCGCCCCCACCGGCCACGGTCCCCGTCGTCACCGCCGTCCCGGCGCCGACCACGACCACGACGCCGCGGCCGGTCGGTCTGCCGTCACCGGCCGAGACGCCGCTGCCGGTCCCCGTCATCAGCCAGCCGCCGGGCTGAGTCGCCGGGCCGGGCTGCTGGGCCGGGCTGCTGGGCCGGGCCGCTGGGCCGGGCCGCTGGGCCGGGCCGCTGGGTCGCCGGGGGCCGGTCCCGGGCGGGTGCGTCAGCGCTGGCGGCCGGCGGAGGTGACCTGGCCGTTGGGGCAGCGCAGGACGACCGAGCAGGCGGCCCGGATCGGCGGGGCCATGGACACGGCCCCGGTCGAGCGGGCCCCGAACGGCGCGTACCCGAGGGTGGCGACGGCGGCGACCTTGGCATCGGCGGTCAGCAGCGGTCCCCCCTCGAAGGTCGAACCGATGGGGGCGGTGTGCTGGAGGCCCTTGCTCGACACGTCGGCCACGAACCCCTGGGTGACGGCGGCACCCTTGGCCCCCAGCCCGCTCACGGCGAAGAGCTGGTCGCCGAGCCGGATGCGGTCGGGGTCGGCCCACTCGAGCTTGGGCAGGTTGCCCTCCTCGACGATCAGCAGGGCGAGGTCGTTGGCCTCGTCCCAGGTCCAGAGCTCGGCGGGGATGGTGCGGCCGTTCTTGCCGATGGTGACGGCCGGCCCCGGGCGGCTGGTGGCCGCCCGCAGCGGCGTGTAGGCCGACACCAGGAAGCTCTTGTCGGCATCGGAGGCCACCACGAAGGCGCTGGCGATCAGCGGCGCCCCGTCGACACCGAAGGTGCGGACCTCCCACACCGACGGCCCGGCGGCGTTCATCACCGTTCCCAGCGTCTCGCCGGTGGCGGCCAGCTTGCGGAGCGGTTCGAGCTCGCTCTGCACCTGGGCCCGGGCGTTGTTGCCCTCGGCTTCGATGGCGGCGATGGACTGGTCGACGCGGGCGCTGAAGTC
>JBIKWW010000044.1:0-13180 GCA_044356125.1 Acidimicrobiia bacterium | reverse complement strand
CCGGGGGTCGCCGAGGCGGTCCAGCACGGCGTCCACGGTGGCCAGATCGGCGAACTCGTGCATCCGGTCGGTGCGGCCCTTCAGCTCCCCGGTGGTCTGCGGGCCCCGCAGCAGGAGCACGGCCAGGACCGCCTTCTCCGGGCGGGACAGGCCGAGCCGGTCGTCGAGCACGTGGCGGTACTTGTCGGTGCGGCTTCCGGCCCCGGCGAACAGCTTGCGCACGAGCTGGTGCTCCGTGCGCAGCGCGTCGAGCGCCGCTTCGGCGGTGGTCGCCGTGAGCTGCAGCACCGGCCACCGGTTGGTGGTCTGGTTGCAGGCCGTCACCACGGCGTTGAGCGACATCGGGTACGTCTCGGGGACCGTCATCTCCTTCTCGACGAGGGCCCCGAGCACACGGATCTGCTCGTCGCTCAGCTGCATGGCCCCGAGGCTAGGTGGGCCGGGCGGGCCACCCGGCCGGGTGGTGCGGGCCGCCCGCCCCCCGGTACCGTGCCGCCCATGGCAACGGGCATCAACCACGGACGGGTCGCGATCGTCACCGGCGCAGGCCGCGGCATCGGGCGGGAGCACGCCCTGGCGCTGGCGCGCACGGGCGCCAAGGTCGTCGTCAACGACCTCGGCGGCACCACCGACGGGACCGGTTCGGATCTCACGCCGGCCCAGCAGGTCGTGGCCGAGATCGAGGCCCTCGGCGGCGAGGCGATCGCCAACGGCGAATCGGTGTCGAGCTTCGAGGGGGCCAAGCGGATGATCGACGCCGCCCTCGAGCGCTTCGGGCGGCTCGACATCCTCGTCAACAACGCCGGCATCCTGCGCGACCGCATGCTCACGAACATGACCGAGGCCGAGTGGGACGCCGTCATCGACGTGCACCTCAAGGGCACCTTCGCCCCCTCCCGCCACGCCGCCGCCCACTGGAAGGAGCTCTCCAAGTCCGGTGTCGAGGTCGATGCCCGCATCATCAACACCACCTCGGTGTCGGGCATCTTCGGCAACATCGGCCAGACCAACTACGGCGCCGCCAAGGCCGGCATCGCCGCCTTCACGATCATCGCCAGCCGGGAGCTGTCGCGGGTGGGCGTGACGGTCAACGCCATCGCCCCCATCGCCATCACCCGCATGACCGAGAACCTCGGCGGCAACACCCAGCTCAGCGAGGAGCAGCGTGTCGCCCGGGGCCCGCAGTTCGTCGCCCCGATCGTCGCCTGGCTCGCCTCGCCCGAGTCCCGCCACGTGACCGGCCGTGTCTTCGAGGCCTCGAGCGGCATCCTCGGCATCGCCGAGGGCTGGACGCGGGGCCCCTACGTGAAGCCCGGCGCCGAGCCCTTCCACCCCGCCGACCTGCGCCCCATCGTCGACGACCTGCTGGCCCGGGCCGCCGAGCCCACGCCCATGCTCGGCAACCCCTGACGCCGGTCCCTCAGGCGACCGGCACCGCCGCCATCACCCGCAGACCCAGGGCGCACAGCGACGCCTCGGCCCCCGCCGCACCCATGAGCTGCAGGCTCGCCCGCAGGTGGGCGTGCTCCGGCGCAGCCGTGCCGGCGACGAGGGGCACCGGCACCGAGAGGGCCGGCGTGCCGGCGATGTTGGCCACCCGCGTGTAGGCCGTGTACGGCGCATCGTCGGCCTGGCGGCTGTCGCGGCGCGGCGCGAACACCGGAACCGACGGGAGCGCGACGGCGTCGGCCCCCTCCAGCAGGGCGCCGAGCTGGTCACGGACGCGACCGCGGATCGCCCGGGCCGAGGCCAGACGCCCGTCGTCGATCGTCGCCCCCATCCGGATCCGGGCGGCGATGCGCGCATCGAGATGGGACTCCCGCTCCAGCAGATGACCCAGCTCCCGCCACGCCTCACCGAGCAGGACCATCAAGCTGGCGGCGATGGCCTCGGTCCACCACGGGGCCTCCCGGGGCACGGCCTCGATCCCGGCACCGGCCAGTACCGCCGCCACCGCAGCATCGAGCCCCGCCTCGGCGGGCTGCCCACCCGGAGATCGCAGCACCACGACCCGGCCCCGCAACCCAGCCCCGGCCGCCCCCACCGTCGGCGCGAAGCCCGGCTCCAGCAGGTCCATGCCCGTCACCACCCCGGCGACGTCACGGGCCATCGGCCCGATCGTGTCGAGGAAGGGAGCCAGCGGTGCAACCCCCTCGAGCGGCACCCGGCCCCACGTCGTCTTCAGCCCCGCCGTTCCGCAGCAGTGCGACGGGATGCGGATGGAGCCACCGGTGTCCGACCCCAGGGCGACATCGGCCTCCCCGGCGGCCACGGCCACCGCCGACCCGCTGCTCGACCCGCCCGGCACCCGGTCCGCGTCGAGCGGGTTCAGCGGAGTGCCGTAGTGCGGATTGATGCCGTCACCACCGAAGGCCAGCTCGTGCAGGTTCGTCTTGCCGACGATCACCGCCGCCCCGCGCCGCTCCGCGGCACGGATGCCGGCGAGGCAGGCGGCATCGCGCTCGGCCGGCAGACAGCGCACGGCGACGGCCGGCGACCCGCAGGTCGTCGGCGTCCCGCGCAGGTCGACGAGGTCCTTGACCGCCACCCGCACCGCTCCGGCGGGAGCCCCGGACACTGGCAACCGCAGCAGGAACGTCGACATCACAGCGACCCCGGAGCCAGCGGCGTCCAGATCGTCATCGGCCACGCCCCCCGGTTGTTCCAGGCGAAGTAGGGGATGTACCGGAGGTCCACCGGCCGACCGTAGGCGGCGGGCCGCCACGGCCGGTAGAGGGCCTGCTCCTCGGCCTCCTCGGGCTGCGAGCCGGTGGCGTTGATCATCACGACGCCCTCCAGCAGGTCGTGCTCCATGACCGCGTTGAGCCCCCCGTCGAGATCGAACTGGACGGTGCGCACGTCGGGGAAGGGCAGATGGTCGACGCCCTCCAGGCAGTACACGAGCGGACCGCGGGTCATGGCCACGCAGCTGCGGGCATCGGCCACCCGGGGGTGGGCGGTCACCACCGTCGGCTGCAGCGGCAGCTCGACGACGATCGTCACCGACCCGGCACCGACCTCGACGACGGCCCATGTCGCCGGTTCGGCGGTGACCGGCCGGCCCCCGACACGCACGGCAGGGGAGCGGTCGCGCACCCACCCCGCCCACTCGGGGATGCGCAGGTGCACGCGGCGCGCACGGTCGGTCACCACCCGCACCTCGATGCCCTCCTCCCACGGCATGGCGGTGACGACATCGACGCTCCAGCCCGGACCCTCGGCCCGGCACGCCGTCCACTGCCGGACCCAGAGATCATCAGCGCGCTGATCGATCACCAGCTCCGGGATCCGGGCGGCCGTGCGGACCCAGCTCGTGGGGCAGCACGTGACGTCGTGCCACGGCCGGCGCATCGGGAGGTTCCAGGCGAGCTGGGTGACGCGGGCGTAGTTCCCGGCCACCGACGGCGGCACCCGGAAGCCACCCTCCACCAGGGGCGTGAACGGATCGGTCATCAGCTCACCCGGGTTGCCCTGCGGATTGGCGGAGAACCAGACATCGGCGCCCAGGCCGGCCGCCCCCAGGAAGGCGTTGTGCAGCACCCGCTCGATGACGTCGTCGGCAGCCGTGGACGCTTCCCCCAGCAGCGGCCGCATGGCCACGGCGAAGCCGATGGCGGCGCACGCCGCACACGTCTCGCCGTAGGCCTGGTCGTGGGGGAGCTCGTAGGCGACGCCGATCGACTCGCCCGCCCACTGCGAGCCGACCGCGCCCGTCAGGTACATGCGGGTGTCGACCAGCGCCTGGAACCACGGCACCAGACGCCGGCGCCACGCGCTGCGGACCCGGGCCCCGCCGGTCGCGTGACGGGCGGCCGCCTGGACCAGGTACAGCATCCGCACGGCATGCCCGCCCGGCTCGTCGAGCCCGGCGATGTCGGGCCCCAGCCACTGCTCGACCATGCGGCGGCTCAGCCGGGCCAGAGCGGCCCCCTCACCGGGCCCGGCCGAGCCGATCGCATCGGCCAGCTCCAGCAGCGCGATCTCCACCCCGGGATGCCCGTCGAGGCCAGGGTCCGCACCGTCGCGGCCGGTGAACGTGCGCCGCAGATGGGCGCCGATCCGCCGTGCCGCAGCCATCGAGGCGGCTCCGACCGGGTCCGGGCCGCGGACCTGGCTGGCGATCGGGTCGTGGGCCCGGGCATGGGCGAGCAGGCCCTCGACGACGTGACCCATCACGAAGAGCTCGTGGCTCACGTCGAGGCGGCGGTAGCGGGCCGACGGCTCGGTCACCCAGGAGCTCAGGTAGCCATCAGCGCACTGCGCACCGCGCAGCACGGCCGCCACCGGGTCGGCGAGGTCGGTGCGGCCGCTGCGTGACGCGCCCTCCAGCCACTTGGCGACGTCGGCGTCGGAGAACCACCAGCCCTGACGCTCCCCGGGCCCGTCCGTGGCCACCCGACGCAGGTTGTCGACGATCCCGTGGGACTCCAGCTCGCCGAGCAGCGCGGGCACGGCGACGGTGCGGTTGCGTTCGACCGTGCGCCCGAGCAGGTGCTCGGGGTCGAGCGTGATCTCCACGGCGGAGCCGCTGACCGGTCGACCCATGTCGGCGACGATAGATCCCCTACATTCCGGCCATGACGACGAACGACGGCGACGGTCTCTGGGTCGACATCGAGGTCGGGCCCGGCCAGGCCCCGCTGCGCTACGTGGGCAGCCGCCCATCGGCCCGGTTCCCCGTGTACACCCGGGCCAATGCCGGCGAGGTCTACCCCGAGGTCGTGTGGCCGCTCAGCTACACCACCGCGTTCCGGGCCGGGAGCCAGGGCTTCGAGGACAGCAGCCTCCAGGCGGGCATCCTGCGCCGGCGCGACATCGCCGGCGACGAGTCCGCCCTCAACGGGGTCTTCGGCGGCTACGCCTACCTGAACCTGTCGGCCATCCGCGTGTCGGCCATCCGCAGCCCCGGCGTCACCCTGGCCGACATCGACACGATGATGATCGGTCCGTCGGCCGGGGTGCCCCACGTACCCGACCGCCGCGACCGGTCCCTGCTCGGGACGCTGGGCTCGATCCGCTACGGGCTGCGCACCCTGCGCACCACCGCGCTGCCCCAGCTCGACGCCGACGTCGTGCGCGCCCGGGAGTTCCTCGCCGCCCTGCCCGACCCCGCCACCGCCGACGACCGCCAGCTCTGGGAGGCCTCCCAGCGCAGCATGCCGCTCGCCTCCGAGCTGTTCGCCAGGCACCTCTACGTGTCCAGCCAGTCGAGCGTGCCCATGGCCCTGCTCGCCCGGTTCTGCGAGCAGCGGCTCCGGGACCCGTCCATGGTGATGCGCCTCGTCACCGGGGCCGGCGGGGTGGCCTCCGCCGCTCCCTCCCAGGCCCTGTGGGACCTCGGCCGACGCGTCGCCGGCGCCGCCACGCTCACCGCCGCCTTCGATGCCGGTGTGGACGGCCTGCTCGCCCGGCTGCGGGCGTCGGCCGACTCCGGCGACGACGGGGCCCGGGGCTTCCTGGCCGTCTTCGAGGGGTTCCTCGCCGAGTTCGGATCCCGCGGGCCCAACGAGTGGGAGACCGCCTGCCACACCTGGGGCACCCGACCCGAGCTCGCCCTCGCGCTCATCGACCGTATGCGCGCTGCTGATCCGTCGCACGACCCGCGCCGTGCCCAGGAGCGGATGGTGGCCGAGCGGGAGGCGGCCATGGCCGAGGCGTCGGCCCGGCTCAGTCGGCGCCGCCAGCGGCAGCTCCGGGGCTACGTCGACGGTGCCCTGCTGTTCTCCCAGGGCCGGGAACGGGCCAAGACCACCATCGTGGCCGTCATCCACGGCAGCCGGATCCTGTTGCGCGAGCTCGGTCGGCGCTGCGCCGCCCGGGCCCTCGCCGCCGGCGACACCGCGGCGCGCGACGACGACCTGTGGTTCGTCGCCCACGACGAGGTCGAGGGCTACATCGACCGGCCCGCCGCCTACTCCGACGTGATCGCCGAGCGCCGAGCCGTGCGTGCGGCCCTCGCCGCCCGGGTCCCCCCGTTCGCCTTCAGCACGCGTCAGCCACCCCTCGCCACGTGGGAGCTGCGCGAGCGCCCGGTCTCCGAGCAGGCCGGGGCGGGTGCGGTGCTGAGCGGTGTGCCCGGCTGCCCCGGCGTGGCCCGGGGCCGCGCCCGCATCGTGCTCGACCCCGGCGACCCCGGCGCCCTCGGCCCCGGCGACGTGCTCGTCGCCCCCATCACCGACCCCGCCTGGACGCCGCTGTTCCTGGCCGCCGAGGCCGTCGTCGTCGATGTCGGGGCCCAGATGTCCCACGCCGTCATCGTCAGCCGCGAGCTCGGGATCCCCTGCGTGGTCTCGGTCACCGACGCCACCCGGCTCATCCCCGACGGCGCCCTCATCGAGGTCGACGGGACGGCCGGTCGCGTCCGCATCCTGGAGTCCGCCGACTGAGCGGGCCGGGACACCGGCTCGGTGCCAGCCGGTTCGGTGCCAGCCGGTTCGGTGCCAGCCGGTTCGGTGCCAGCCGGTTCGGTGCCAGACGGTTCGGGCTACTGGTTGAGGACGACGACGGCCTTGCCCGGCGTCGTCTTCTGGCCGGCGCCGTTCTCCGTCCACACGTCGATCTCGACGAGCTTGCGCCCGCCCTCCTCGCGCTTGGCCGTCACCACGCCCTTGGCCTGCCAGGTGGTTCCCTGCATGTCCATGCCGCGGTACTGGCACGACACGGAGCGGACCCAGCCGCTGCTGCCCACCCAAACCGACACGACCTGGCCGAGCGTGGACCACTTCATGCGGCCGTGGACGATGTTGTCGCCGATGGCCTTGGCCTGGTCGAAGCTCTGATCCCAGTGCAGGGGGTTGAAGTCCCCGGATCCGGCGCAGTACAGCACGAGCTGGGCGCGGTCGGGCGACTTGGTGAGGGTGGGGAGCTCGTCGCCCACGTTGACGTCTGCGAAGTTCGGCATGTCAGGGTCTCCTTCGTGGCGTGCGGGCGGCTCAGTAGAAGATCGCCTGGGCGTAGGTGCGCATGACGACCTCGCCGGTGACCTGATCGGTGAAGGTCTGCTCGCTCGTGACCACGAGCATCTTGCCCAGGCCCTTGGACTCCTTGACCTCGAGGTTGGAGGTCTTGGAGCGCATGAACAGCTGGTCGCCGGCCTTGAGCGGACGCTCGTAGACGACCTCGGTGCCGCCGTCGAGCAGGCCCTTGAGCCCATGGCGCAGCGACGGGCCGGTGTTGCGGGGCCCGCTGAAGGTCGGGTCGCTCTGACCCGGCAGCCACACCGCAGTGCCCAGGTAGCACGGCGGGGCGGGCAGCGTGTCGTAGCCCTCGGCCTGCGCCGCAGCGAGGTCGTAGTAGCGGGGATCGGTGTAGCCGACGCCGCGGGCGAAGGCCCTGATGCTGGTGGTCGTGATCTCCACCGGCCAGGGATCGCTCTCCACGCCGACCACGGCGCGCATCTCGTTGGTGAGCTCGAACTCGGCAGCCATGCGGCGAACCTACCGAGCCGACGGACGGGCGCCCAAACCGGGCCCGCGGAAGGCCGATCAGGTGCCGCGGCCGATCAGGTGCCGCGGCCGCTCAGGTGTCGCGGCCGCTCAGGTGTCGAGCCCGCGGAAGGCGGCCTTGGCCGTCGGCGTACGGGACGCGGCCATGAGCAGCTGGCCGTCGGTCTCGGTGAAGTCGCCCAGGCGCGAGCGCGTGGCGTAGGCCCGGAACTTGGCCCGCTCGAGATGCACGGCCATCTCCGGCTTGGCCGCCAGCCGCCGGGCCCAGGACTCGACGGTGGCGTCGAGCTCGTCATCGGGCACGCACCGGTGCACCACCCCCAGGCGGGCCGCCTCGGTGGCGTCGATGGCGTCGCACATGATGATCAGCTCCCGCGCCCGGGCGGCACCGATCTCGTCGATCAGGCGGGCCGTCGCCCCCCAGGCGAGCGGGATCCCGAGATCGACCTCCGGGATCGAGAACCGGGCGTCGGCTCCGGCGATGCGGAAGTCGGCCGCCAGGGCCAGCGCCAGGCCCCCACCCACGCACCAGCCCTGCACCCGGGCCACGACCGGCACCTCGCACCCGGCGATGGCGGCCACCGCCCGGTGCCCGAGCTGGGCCCACCAGCCCCGCTCCCGGTCACTGGCTCCCGAGCCCAGCGACATGCGGTCCCCGCCGGGCGACGCCTTGCGGTCCGCCCCGGCCGAGAACGCCCGGCCCCGGCCCCCCAGGATCACCGCCTTCACCCCGAAGTCCGTGGAGAACGAGGCGAACACCTCGGCCACGGTGGCCAGCGCCGCCGTGTCGAGGGCGTTGAGCTGGGCGGGTCGGTTCAGCCACACCCGGGCGATGTCGCCGTCGTGCTCGATCTCGAGCGGGCCGCGGATCTCGATGGTGCTCATGGGTCACGGACTACGGGACCGGGGGACCGGTGCGCAAGTCCGGCTGCTCCTACGCTGCGCCCATGGCCCGGCCGCTCACCCTCGCCGCAGTGCAGATGTCGATGTCCGACGACGTGGCGGCCAACGTCGCCACGGCCGAGCGCCTGGTGCGGGAGGCGGCCGCCGGGGGCGCCCGCCTGATCCTCATCCCCGAGCTGTTCGAGGGCCCGTACTTCTGCAAGGACCAGCGGGCGGAGGACCTCGCCCGGGCTCGGCCGCTCGACGGGCATCCGACGGTCGAGCACTTCCGAGGGGTGGCGCGCGAGCTCGGGGTCGTGCTGCCGCTGTCGGTCTACGAGCGGGCCAACCAGGCGCTGTTCAACACCGTCGTGATGATCGATGCCGACGGCTCCGTGCTCGGCACCTACCGCAAGAGCCACATCCCCGACGGGCCCGGCTACACCGAGAAGTACTACTTCTCGCCCGGTGACACCGGCTTCCGGGTGTGGGACACGGCGGTGGGGCGGGTCGGCGTGGCCATCTGCTGGGACCAGTGGTTCCCCGAGGCCGCCCGGGCCATGGCCCTCGGGGGAGCCGAGGTGCTGTGCTACCCGTCGGCCATCGGCACCGAGCCGCCCGACCCCTCGTGGGACTCGAGCGGCCATTGGCAGCGGGTCATGCAGGGCCACGCCGGGGCCAACCTCATGCCGCTGGTCGCCTCGAACCGCGTCGGCCGTGAGGTCGGCCGCTCCTGTGAGATCACCTTCTACGGGTCGAGCTTCGTGGCCGACGCGACGGGCGCCAAGGTCGCCGAGGCCGATCGCACGTCGGCGTGCGTCGTGAGCGCCACGTTCGACCTCGACGCCGTCGCCGCGCTGCGCCGGTCCTGGGGCCTGTTCCGGGACCGGCGGCCCGAGCTCTACCGGCCCCTGCTCAGCCTCGACGGCACCGGCTGACCACGCTCTCGACGGGGCACGTTCTCGACGGGGCACGCGTCAGGACGGGGCACGCTCTCGACGGGGCACGCGTCAGCGCCCGTCGCACCCGAGCGCGTCAGGGAGACGATCGCAGACCTCTTCCATCCGTGAGGGTCGAAGCGCGGTCACCCGGCGTCGGAAGGCGGTCGTCCCCGTCGGCCCGGTTGGCCGCCAGCTGTGCATCGTGCCCGACCTGGTCGTTCGCCATCAGCGTAGGGTGCCGGCATGCGCATCGGGCTCTTCGGCTTCCCATCCACCATCGACGCGTTCCTCGAGAGCGCCCGAGCGGCCCGGGCCGAGGGCTTCGCCTCGGTGTGGGTCCCCCAGATCTTCGGCCTCGACGCCATGCAGGTCATCGGCATCGCCGCCCGGGAGGTTCCCGACGTCGAGTTCGCCACCTCGGTGGTGCCCACCTACCCGCGCCACCCCATGGTCATGGCCCAGCAGGCCCTCACCACGGCGGCGGCCAGCGGCGGCCGCTTCACCCTCGGGATCGGCCTGTCCCACCAGGTCGTGATCGAGGGCATGTACGGCATGTCCTTCGACAAGCCCGCCGTCCACATGCGCGAGTACCTGTCGATCCTGCTGCCCTCGATCCGCGACCAGCGCGTCAACGTGTCGGCCACGACCCTCACCGGCCGCGGCCAGCTCCAGATCCCCGGGGCCCCCGCCGTGCCCGTCCTCATCGCCGCCATGGCCCCGAACATGCTGAAGCTGGCCGGCGCCGTCGCCGACGGCACCATCCTCTGGATGACCGGCCCCGCCACCACCCGCGACCACATCATCCCGGCCATGCACGCCGCCGCCGACGCCGCCGGGCGCCCCACGCCCCGCACCGTCGCCGGCCTGCCCATGTGCCTCACCTCCGATCCCGAGGCCGCCCGCGCCCGGGCCGCCTCCGAGTACGTGATCTACGGCCAGCTCCCCAGCTACCGGGCCATGCTCGACCGCGAAGGGCTGGCGGGCCCCGCCGACCTCGCCGTCATCGGCGACGAGGCGGCGCTGCGGGCGGGCATCGAGGCCATGCAGGAGGCGGGCTGCGACGACCTCATCTGCTCGCCGTTCGGCACCCGCGAGGAGCAGGCCGCCACCCGGGCCTTCGTCGGGTCGCTGGCCGGGACCTTCGCCGGCTGAACCCTCCGCTGGCTGAACCCCCGCCGGGTGAACCCCCGGCGCCGGGCAGACTGGCGCCATGCGTCCTCCCGCCGACGGACCCGGCGCGCTCCGGGCCGCGTGGGCGCTCACCGCCGAGTCGATCCGGCGCTCCCCCCGGCTCTTCGCGCTCTCCATGGTGGGGGCGACCTCGTTCGCGCTCCTGACGGTCGCGCTGGCCTGGTCGCTCGGCCGGGTCGTGGACCGCGTCGTCGTTCCCGTGTTCGCCGGACGCGACGTCGAGGGCACCGCCGTCGCCGGGGCCGTCGCCCTCTACGTGGCCGTCGCCGCCGGGCGGGCCCTGTCCGTGATCGTCCGCCGCTCCTACGCGGCGCGCTGGCAGCAGGCCGTCGCCACCAGCCACCGCGTCGACGTGGTGGGCCGCCTCGTCGACCAGCCCCTGGCCTGGATGCGGCGGCGCCACACCGGCGATCTCCTCGCCGCGTCGGACAACGACCCCGACGCCATCGTGCAGTTCCTCGCCCCGCTGCCCTTCAGCCTCGGCTCGATCGTGCTCGTCGCCGTGTCGGCCGCCTGGCTGCTGGCCGTCGACCCCCTGCTCGGGCTGATCGCCGTCGTCGTCATCCCCCTCATCAGCGTGGCCAACATCGTGTTCGTGCGGCGGGCCGACGCCCCCGCCGGACGCATCCAGGCTGCCGTCGCCGATCTCAGCGACGTCGTCCACGAGACCGTCGACGGGATGGCCGTCGTGAAGGTCCTCGGTGCAGCCGACGAACGCCGCCGGGTGACGGGGTCGCGCATCGACGCCCTGCGCCGCGCCAAGCTCGCCCAGCTCCGCCTGCAGGTCGTGTTCGACACCGCCCTCGAGCTCATCCCCGCCGCGCTGTCGATCCTGCTCATCCTCGTCGGGGCCCACCGGGCCGCCCGCGGGGCGGTGAGCGTCGGCGAGGTCGTGTCCGTCGTCCAGCTCTTCGAGCGGCTCATCTGGCCCCTGCGCATGCTCGCCTTCGCGGCGGCCGCCCTGCCCCGCTCGACCGCCGGACGGGCCCGCATCGCCGCCGTCGCCGGCGCCCCGCTGGAGCGCCTGCCCCTGCCGGGACCGGTCGCCTCGCCCGACGCCGTCATCGAGCTGCAGGGGGTGAGCGTCGTGCACGAGGACGGCCGGGTCGCCCTCGACGGCATCGACCTCGGCATCCGACGCGGCAGCCGGGTGGCCGTCGTCGGGCCCACCGGATCGGGCAAGACCACGCTGCTGCACGTCCTGGCCGGGATCGACGCCCCCACCGCCGGCACGGTCCACCGGGCCGACGACGCAACGGCGACCCTCGTGTTCCAGGAACCGCTGCTGTTCTCCGGGACCCTGCGCCACAACGTGGCGCTCGGCGCACCGATCGGCGACGACGCCCTGGCCCGGGCCCTGCAGGCCTCCAGCGCCGCCCCCTTCGTCGGTGCCCTCGACCGCGGCCTCGACACGACGGTCGGCGAGCGCGGCGTGACCCTGTCGGGCGGACAGCGCCAGCGCATCGCGCTCGCCCGGGCCCTGGCCCGCACGCCCCAGGTCCTGCTCCTCGACGACACGACATCGGCCCTCGACCCCACCACCGAGGCCGACGTCCTCGCCGCCCTGCGCGACCCGTCCCTCGCCGGCACGGTCGTGATGGTGGCCGCCCGACCGTCGGCGATCGCCCTCGCCGACGAGATCGTGGTGCTCGACGCCGGGCGCATCATCGACCGCGGCACCCACGAGGAGCTCGTGGCCCGGTGCCTGCCCTACCGGGAGATCGTCTCGGCCTACGCCGTGGGGCGAACCGACGGGGGAGACGGCCATGGCGGCTGAGGAACCCGCCGAGCGCGTCGGGGTCGTCGCCACGCTGCGTCGGGCCTCGGGCCTGGTGCCCGGCTTCTGGCACGGCATGGGCGTGACGGTCGCGCTGGCCGCCGTGGGGGCCTTCGGACGGCTCGTCCTTCCTGTGCTCGTGCAACGAACGATCAACGACGCGTTCGACTCCGACCCGTCGGGAACCGACGTCGGGAGTGCCGTCGGGAGTGCCGTCGGGGTGCTCGACCGGGTCGACACCGCGCTCGTGCTGCGCTACTGCCTGATCGCCCTGGCTGCCGTCGTGATCACCCAGCTCGCCACCCGGGCCGCCGCCTACCGCCTCGGGTCGTGGTCGGAGTGGCTCATGGCCTCGATGCGCCGGCGCTGCATCGACCGCTTCCTCGACATCAGCCTCGACCAGCACGCGGCCCAGAAGAAGGGCGTGCTCGTGGCCCGGGTCACCACCGACGTGGAGTCCATCGCCCGCTTCTTCGAGTGGGGCGCCGTCTCCTGGCTCATCAACTCGCTGATCGTGGTGATCCTCTCCGTGTACCTCGTCGTCACCGACGCCCGTCTCGGGCTGCTGGCCATCGTGGTGGCCTCGCCCGTGGTGCTCGTGATGAAGATCCTCCAGCGCCACCTCCTGCAGGCCTACGCCCTCGTGCGCCACCACGTCGGCACCTACCTCGGGCGCACCGCCGAACTGGTGGGCGGAGCCGCCGTGATCCGCGCCTACCGGGCCGAGCAGGTCATGCGCCGCGGGGCCGTCGAGGCCGCCGAGGACCGCCGCCGGGCCCAGGTCCGCACCGGGGTGCTGGGGGCCCTCCTGTTCCCCATGGGCGAGCTCTTCGCCACGCTGGCGGTCACCGCCGTGGTGCTCTCGGCGGTTGCCATCGGGCCCGGCGGCGGCCTCTCCGACGGCACCGTCGTGGCCATCGTGTTCGCCGTGATCCGCCTCCTCG
>JBIKWW010000397.1:0-3801 GCA_044356125.1 Acidimicrobiia bacterium | reverse complement strand
CCAGCAGCCCCCCGAGCACGCCCACGAGGAGCCCCACCCCAGCGAGGGCGGACGGGCCCCGGGGCAGAGCGGGGAGCGGGACCGCTCCGGACCACCGTGCTCCGGCTGCCAGCCCGGCCACGGCGAGCAGCAGCAGGCGGTCGGCCAGCCCCGGGGCGACCGCTCCTCGGTACGCCACCGGAGACGCCCCCGGTGCCGCTCCCGGAGACGCCACCGGGGACGCCACCGGGGACGCCGATGCGTCGTCGGCGCTCACGTGCGCACCCGGGGTCGGATGGCGGCCAGCTTCGCCGGCCCGATCCCGGGGACCTCGAGGAGCTGCTCGGCGGATCGGAACGGTCCGTGCCCGGACCGGTACTCCACGATGCGGGCCGCCGTCGCCGGGCCCACCCCGGGGAGCGTCTCGAGCTCGGTGGCGGTCGCCGTGTTGAGGTTCACGACGGCACTTCCGGCGGCCTCCCCCGCTCCCCCGGCCGGCCCTCCGCTGACGACGTTGGGGTCGGGATCGGGATCGATGTCGGCCACCGCGGGCGTCGCCTGCCCCCGCCGGGGCACGAACACACGCTGCCCGTCGGCGACCGGCGCCGCGAGGTTCAGGGCGTCGCGGTCGGCGTCGGCGGCCAGACCACCGGCGGCCTCGACCACGTCGATGACGCGGGCCGGACCGGGCACCCGCACCAGCCCGGCGCGGTTGACGGCCCCGGCCGCGTGCACGACCAGGACCGACGGCGCGTCAGTGGCACCCGTCCCCGACGCCGCCACCCCGGGTCCCGCCGCACCCGCAGCCCGCCCCGGAGTGGCGCCCGCCGGCCGTGCCCCCGAACCCGGTCCCGTACCCGTACCCGGGCCCGCGGGGCCGGCACCGACGCGCGGCAGCACGATCTCGGGGAGGGGCCGCTGCCCGGGCGAGGCCGGACCGACGGCACCCGTGGCGAAGCCGGCACCCACGGCGATCAGGGCACCGGCCGCCGCCCCCGCAGCGACCAATCGGGGCCGCGACCGCGCCTCCAGACGGGTGACGACCTGAACCCGGGCCCAGGCGAGCAACCGCTCGCGCCACGGGCTGTTCGGTCCCGGCATGGGAACCTCCCCCCGACGCGCCGCGCCCGATGGCGACGGCTTGACTCACGATCGGCGGGGGAAGCGACACCGGGACGGGCCGGTGCGGTGGCGGGACGGTACCAGAGGCCGCCTCCCGAGGGAACGGGGGAACCGGGCTCAGGAACCGGGCTCAGGAACCGGGCGGGTCGGCGGCGGGGCGCGTCAGGGTCTCGGGTGCGGCGTCGAGCAGCTCGCCCCAGCGCTGCGGCCGGGTGGCCCAGCGGGCCTCGACCTCGAGCGGGATGCGCCGGTAGGCCGCCCAGTGCCCGTAGCCCCGCAGTCGCCAGCGCGCATAGGAGCTCAGGTAGCGCCAGAGGAAGCGGGCCACTCCCAGCTCCTGCCACTGGCGCACGTGCACCATCTCGTGGGTGAGGAGGTCGGCGAGGTCGTCACGGCCGCTGGCCCGGCGCGACACGATCACGAGCCGCCCGAGCGTGATCGCCGCGGCACCGGGAGGCGTCGGCCCACCCAGCCACAGCCAGGCCGACCCCCAGCGCTGCAGTCGCATCGACCTCAGCGGCATGGGACCACGGATCCCATCGGAACCCATCGGAAGCCGTGCGGCACCGAGCTCGTCAGAACCGGGGCGATCAGAACAGGACCGACGCCAGCTTGCGTCGCAGATCGCCGACCCGGGGATCGTCGCCCATCATCTGGAGCAGGTCGAGGTAGCGCTGCTTGGCCTCCTCGTCGGCCTTGACGGCGGGCAGGAGGGCCACCGCCTCGTTCACCAGCTGGTCGTTGGCGGCGGCGGCGGCGGAGGCCCCCAGCCGGGCGGCGGCGGCGAGTCGGCGGGTCTCGGCGTTCTCCGGGATCCGCTCGAGGAGCGCCAGCGCCTCGTGGTGGTCGCCGGCGGCGATGAGCAGCTCGGCGAGCCGGGGGATGGCCACCGGGTGGTCGGGCTCGAGGGCCAGGGCGGCCCGCAGCGAGGACTCGTCGCCGGCGGCGGCGAGCCGATCGGCCTCGGTCTCGGCCGGGGCCAAGCGCTGCACCCAGGCCCGGACCTGGTTCTCCGGGAGGGCACCCACGAACGAGTCCACGATCTTGCCGCCGGCGACGGCGTACACGGCCGGGATCGACTGGACCCGGAAGGCCCCCGCCACCTGCGGGTTGGCGTCGACATCGACCTTGGCCAGCACCACCTTGCCGTTGGTCTCCCCGACGACCTTCTCCAGGATCGGGCCGAGCGTGCGGCACGGTCCGCACCACGTGGCCCACAGGTCGACGACCACGGGGGTGGTCATCGACCGGTTGATGACGTCGTTCTGGAAGCTGGCGTCAGTGACGTCGATGGCGGCTCCGGGCATGTCCCTGACGGTAGCGCCGGGACCCGGCGGTAGGGTGCGCGGTGATGGTGAGCACCGGTGACCGCACCGACGCACCGCCGGGGATCTCGGCGGCCACGCTCGAGGCGTGGTACCTGGCGCACGTCCCGGCGACGGTGGCGCCGCTCGGCTACGAGCTGATCGCCGGGGGCCGCTCGAACCTGACCTTCGTCGTGACCGACGCCGCCGGCCGCCGGACGGTGCTGCGCCGGCCTCCGCTCGGCCATCTCCTCCCCAGTGCCCACGACATGGCCCGGGAGCACCGGATCATCGCCGCCCTCGGCAGCGCCGGCGTGCCGGTGCCGCCGGCGCTGGGCTTCTGCGATGACCCGGCGGTGAACGAGCGGCCCTTCTACGTCATGGACTTCGTGGCCGGATCGGTGCTGCGCGACGCCGAGGCCGGGCTGGCCTTCGACCCGGCACTGCGCCCCGTGGCGTCGCAGTCGCTGGCCGAGGCGCTCGCCGATCTGCACGCCGTCGACGTCGACGCCGCCGGACTGGGCGATCTGGGCCGGCGGGAGGACTACGTGGCCCGCCAGCTGCGGCGCTGGCACGGCCAGTTCCACGCCGCGACCCTCCGGGGCGACGACGTGAAGGCCCTGGTCGACGAGGTCCACGGGGCTCTGGTGGCGGCGGCACCGCCCCAGCGGGGCGCCACCATCGTCCACGGCGACTACCGGCTCGACAACACGATGCTGGGGGCCGACGGCCGGGTGGCGGCCATCTTGGACTGGGAGCTCTGCACCCTCGGCGATCCGCTCGCCGACGTCGGGATCCTCCTCACGTACTGGCCCGAGGCGGCTGACGCGTTCACCCCGCTCGGATCGTCGGCCACCCAGGTCGAGGGCTTCGCCACGCGCGACGAGCTGGTGGCGGTGTACGCCCGGCGTTCGGGTCGCGACGTGTCGGACCTGCCGTTCCACCGGGCGTTCGCCAGCTGGCGGCTGGCCTGCATCCTCGACGGTGTCTCGTCGAGGTACCAGGCGGGCGCCATGGGCGACGACGGCTTCGAGTGGCAGACGCTCGACGAGACCGTCGTGAACCTGGCCGACGCCGCTCGGACCCAGCTCGAGGAGAGCCGTTGATGGATCTGATCACCTGGGAGGGGTCGGTGCCGTCCGACCTGCGCGATCCCGTCCTCGTGGTGTGCATGGAAGGTTGGATCGACGCCGGCTTCGCCGCGGCGACGGCCGTGGGGCAGCTCAAGCTCCAGGTCCGGACCCAGCGTCTCGTCCGCTTCGACACCGACGAGCTGCTCGACTGGCGCGCCCGGCGGCCGGTCATGCGCCTCGTCGACGGCGTCAACACCGGCCTCACCTGGCCCCGCATCCAGCTCCGCCACGGCCGCGACAGCGCCGGCACGCACCTGCTCGTG
>JBIKWW010000526.1:0-3808 GCA_044356125.1 Acidimicrobiia bacterium | reverse complement strand
GGGGCGAACTCAAAAACGTTGTAGCCAGGTCCAGCGGTGACGCTGCCGGGGGTATCGTTGAAAGCGCCATGGATTAGTCCGCCAATGTAGTCCCTAGCGCCCCTTAAAGCCCTGGGGATTGTCCGTCTAGCGTGCTCTCCAAAGGGACCATGGCGCCGAATGTACTCAGCGCCTTGCTGCGCATTTTCAACACTTATGGCTTCAGGGTTCTCCTCGATAGTCCGAACGATATTGGCCGCCGTTGCTATGGAGCCAATAGGTCCGGGCAATCCGGCGGCAAAAGAAAGTGCTGCGGATCGCCCTATTGGGCTAGAGATGGCGCTGCCAACCTGTTCCCCAATTTCCCTTGAATTGGTGTCACCCCCAAAGATCAGCCTACCGATCGCGCTATTCCTAAAGTCATTCATCGTATCCCTGAGCTTATGGAAGGCGGATATGCCTTCTTTAACTAGGTTGGCGATCTGTGGTCCCGCCTCACGAATGAATTTAAGTATTCCGTCTATGGCTGCCGTAAGTCCTTCGCCGATCTCTTCAAGAGGTAACCCATTGAGCTGCTTCAATAGCTCCACCTGGGTCTCCTTCATCTTTAGCGACGCCTCATTGAGGTTAGACATCGCTTTGATGGTCAGGTTATGGGCCTCCGCCTCTAGCTTACGGGCTTGGTCGCCTGGGCTTTCCTGTAGCTGGGCTAGCAATTGCTCCACCCGTCCGCCATCACCGCCCGGGCCGGTCGGCAGCCGTCCGCCATTGGCGGCGCTAATATTGGCCAGTTCTTCAAAGGTACGGAGGTCCTGGGCGGTCGCTTGTCGTCCTAGGATGCCCTGCAGGGTGGCTGAGGTTTGCCGCTGTAGCCCTGAATTACCAGCAATTAGGTTCTGGACAAAGTTGGGATCACTAGCCGCCGCCGCCCTGAATTCATCGGCACCCATCCCGGAGATGCCCTGCACCCGATTGGTGGTCATCCGCAGCACTCGCTGCGCATTGGACATCATCTGCTCGGGTGAGTTAAACCGCGAGTCTAGGGCCGCCTCATCAACGCCTGCTAGCCTCAGGTAGGCCGCACTGGTGCCATAGGGGTCAGCGGTGCCACCATAGGACAGGAAGCTCTGTAAGCCCGCCCCAGCCATCTGCACGTTATCCCTAAACAGGGCAGAGGTGCGGGAATTGCCGCCGGTTAGCCCTGCCATTACGTCCTGGAGCAAGCCAAAGGCGCGATCGCTCATCCCCTGGCCGGTCTGCTGCACCGCCTGCATGCGGGCGCTACCCATCATGTCAGCGTACTGCTGAATGTTGGACTCGAACCCGGCCCGGATGGCACCACCTACCACATCGGATAGGTAGCCACGAACGCCCTCAGCGCCCTTCTCGCCGCCGGTGCGGGAGTAGATGCCAGCCATATTGGCGGTGGCCTCTACGTTGAGCCCTAGCGCCCGGGTAAGCTCCTGGATGGTATTAACCAGGGGTCCGGCCATCGCTGGATTGCTTAGGGCTCGGTTTTCCCGTAGCTGGTCAATCAGCCCGGCGGTTTCTTCTACCCTAAACCCGTTCTGGGTGCCTAGTTCAAAATTACGCAGCCTGCCAACGCCACCTACGCCAAAGCGTTGGTTAATGTCTGCGATCTGGGTTTCGTAGGCAAGGGATTGCTCGCCCCCCTTGGCAACCCGATCCACTAAGCTGCCAATGCCGCTACCGATGGACGCACCGGTTAGCATCCCTGCCGGGCCGCCCAATAGCCCGAGTACACCACCAATGACACCACCGGCAGCGGTGCCGATATTGCCCTGCATGGCATTGTTGACAATGGACGTGCCGGTATTGATGGTCTGGCTAAGCGCCAAACCTTTCATCCAGCCCAACAGCTCGTTGGTGCCGTCCTTTTTCTTGCCGTCCTCCTGCAATGAATTGCGTAGTTCCCGCAGGGAGTTGATCAGATCCTGGTAGTCCTTAGCGCTATCCGGGTCCTTTAACGACGCATGGAGGATCGAGGTTTGCAGGCGAGAGGCGGCCATATTGGCCACGTCCGGCGCATTGGGCGCGATCGCTTGCACCGCTTGCACCCGTTGCCGGAAGTCGCCCAGGGTGCCTGGGTCCGTCGTTGGCTGCGCTGGTGGGGGTAGCGGCTGAGATGGTCTACCCGGGTCCGTCGTTGGCGGCGGGGGCGGTGGCAACGTCCCGCCGGTGTCGGTGACAGGGCGCGGCAATGGCTCGAAGGAGCCACCACCTGCCGCTGAGGCTGCCGCCGCTGATGGCGCACCGGTGCCAAATTGTCGCTCTAGGTCCTGTTGCTTATTGATGGCACGTTCTGCCCCTTCAATGAAGCCACTCGGGTCTAGGTTTAGGACGTACTCTAACTTATGTTCTTGGTCAGCCATGGCCGTAAATAAGAAAAGCCCCCGTCGTTACGAGGGAGGTAACAACGGGGGCGTCTTGCGGGTGCAACTTAAAACTATTTCCCACGCATCTGGTCGAGCATCTTAGGCGTTACCCCAAGTTCCCTTAGCTCTTGCTCGTAGCTATCATCGTGGAATTCGTTATTGTCTGGATTGCCGTCGGCATTGCGTTCTTGCTCAAGCTCAATCACTTGCCGATACTCTAAAATCACCTGGGCCTCTGTCATTGCTAACCATCGAGGGTCAGTTGGGAGGAGTCGGTAGCGATCGCGGAGGATGAAACAGATTTTGTCCCATCGTCCGCTGTCGCTACCGTCCCAGATTTTTTTGCTTGGGCATCCTCAACCTGCTGGTCCAGCCAGGCGGAATACTCCTCAGCAAATTTGCCAAAAAATTGAAAGTCCTCTGAATTGGTAGAGGTTAGCAACTGGTCCACAAACCCCACGGGTTCTACAATTACCGCCTGGGCGATCGCTACCACCAGGGCGTTATACCGTAGCTGGTCGCCAGCGTCTACCCCCTCAATGCCTGCCTCCGCCAGGGCACGGTTAATGAACCGGTCCTGGTAAGCAGGAATTAAAAACATGGAGTCGTTAAAGGTGCGGGGTCGAACGACTAAAGTACCTAGCCGCTCAAACCCCGTCACGGTCATTGTTACGGTCGTCATTTTGCACTCGCATTAAAGAACTAGGGAAGCGCGATCAACCCGCCGCCATCGCTTAGGGTTTGGTCAATCGCTGAGAAGGACACGTTTTCCATGATCAAGGTGTCCTGGGCGGTGAAATTACACTCCCAGGAGTTGATCACACAACCAAAGATCGTGCCAATGATGCCGCCACCACCGGATAAGTCCTGGGGGCCTTGGGTGGGGGCATAGAGCTGAGGGACGCCTACCCCGGCACTGCCCCGACGGGCAATCACAATGTCGAACTCGGGCATGTTGGTGATGGTCGCCGCTCGGCTGGTGCGATCGATGATGCCACCAGACACCGATGCCAAGCGTTTCATCAAGTCGCCATACTTGAGCAGCATGGAGCTGATTCGCCCTTGGTATTGTTTGATGCCAGGGACAAATTCGACAGCGCGATCGCTGCCAATTTCGATAGCGGGTCTTGCCTGGGTTTGGGCGGAGATCGAAATCGACTGGATTCGCCCTAGGCGTAACCCGTTGATGACTAGAGCAATGTCAAGGCTGTATTCAGCCCTAGCAAGGACAGAATTTTCAACCCTGCTGTATTGGGTACGGAAGGCCAAAATAACACCTCCTGGGGTGAATAAGGTTGGTTAGGCTTACGCGGCCACGGTGGCGGTATCTGGCACCGGCGCCAGGATTTGCGAGTTCAGGATAAAGTCGATCGCGGGGGCCGGGTAGATCTTGTAGGTCACGTCGATCGCGCTGCGGTTGGTTTGGTTGAGCG
>JBIKWW010000396.1:0-3812 GCA_044356125.1 Acidimicrobiia bacterium | reverse complement strand
CGAGGGCGGTGCCGAACAGGGCCAGCGCCGCGGCGACGACGAGCCGCAGGGGACGGCGCCGGTCAGGTGGACGCCTGGGCGTTCGTTCGGGCGTTCGTTCGGCCACGGTGGATCACCCCGAACCCGGTCCCGGGGCCGGTACCCGCCGGGCGAGGGGGCAGGGCAGGGTGGGGTTGGGTGGTCGGAACCGGTGTCGATCCGGTGACCTCGCGCTTTTCAGGCGCGCGCTCTGCCAACTGAGCTATCCGACCGAGGATCCCGAACGACCGGGGGACGCTCGGGGGTACTGCTGGCGGACCCGACGGGATTTGAACCCGCGGCCTCCGGCTTGACAGGCCGGCGTGCACTCCTAGCTGCACCACGGGTCCGTGTCCGTGGACGGGTCGTCAACCTAGCACGGCGGTCCGGGGCAGCGTCCCGCCGTCGTCTCGGACCTTCTCCGGGGCGGGTGCGGGCTCCTGCAGCGCCCATCGTTCGCTGGGACGTGCTCCCTTCCACGGGCGGAGCGCTCAGGACTGCGCGGTTGGGTGAACGCTGGGCGTCTGGCCGCGTCCAGGGCTCCTGGAGTGCCCAGCCTTCATGGGGGCGTGCAGCGTTCATGGGGGCGTGCAGGCCTGGGTGTTCATGGGGGCGTGCAGGCCTGGGTGTTCACGGGCAGGCACAGGGCGCGGCGGCGCAGCGGGGGCAGCCGGAGGCGTAGCGGGCGATGGCCTCGGTCATGGAGAGCCCGAGCTGGTTGGCCAGCGACGCCGTCCAGGCGATCACGTCCCCGAGTTCGTGGAGCTGTTCCTCGCGGGTGCCCTTGCGGGCCGCCTTGGCGAGCTCACCGAGCTCCTCGGCCAGCCAGGCCACGGTGGCGGGAAGGCCCCGGGCGCGGTCCCGAACGCCGTAGGTGGCTTCGATGACGCTCTGCAGCCCGTCCAGTGTGCCGGGCTCGGTGCCGGGCTCGGCGACGGTCTCGCTGACGGGGTCGCTGACGGGCTCGGTAGCGGGCTCGATCACGGTCACGTCCCAGTCTCGCAGGATCGACCCGGACCCGGCCAAGGGGGACTGCTCGTCGGGAAGGCGGGATTTGAACCCGCGGCCTCCACGTCCCGAACGTGGCGCGCTGCCAAGCTGCGCTACTTCCCGATGCCGCCGGACGGGCCGACGTGCGGAAGCCACTGTAGTGCGGCCGCCGCAGCGACCGGCACGGAATGCTCAGCGGGCCGAGGAGTCCGCCGTGGAGCGGTAGTTGGTGCTGGCGTCGGCCAGCAGCCGCCGGTCCTCCCAGGTGCCACCGTCGAGCAGGGCCTGCATGGCCTTGCGGAGCCGGATCGGGTCGAGCGGCTTGACGAGGAAGCCCTCGGCGCCGCACCGCAAGGCGAGGAACACGTCGGCCGGGCGGTCGAGCAGCAGCAGGACCGGCACATGCGGGAGACGGCCGCCGGACCGCTCCAGGCGGAGGTCCATGGTCACCGCCATCCCACCCATCGTGCCCACCTGGAAATCGCAGACCAGCAGGTCGGGACGACGGGCGGCCACGGCGGCCCGGACGGCCCGGCCCGATCGCAGGACCTGATGGGTCACGTCCTCACCGGGTAGGGCGTTGCGAACCTCGTCCTGGATCCAGGCGGCGTCACTGGCGATGAGCACGTGCGGCACGCAGCGACGTTACCCGCTGACCGGGCGTCTCAGCGGCGGCGCCGTCGCAACAGCGTCAACCGGCTCGTCGCCGGGGCCTCGGCCGCGGATCCCCCGCCCGCGGCCGATCCGGCTGATCCGGCTGATCCGGCTGATCCCCCGGGCCCGGCCACCGGGGAACGGCCGATCCAGATGACGCGCTCGTCGGAGCGTCCGGCGTCGCCCCCGGCCAGCAGCGCCTCGGCGACGTCGTCGAGGGATTCGAGGTCCGAGACGTCCTCCTCGCGTTCGGCCAGCAGCACCTCGAACGCCGGGGTCTGGCCGTAGCGGCCCATGGCCTCGCGCAGCGGGCCGAGCGAGCTCAGCTGGGCCCGGCGGAGGCTGTGCAGCTCCTGCAGGAAGGTGCCGAGCGTGGTGGCGCTGATCTCGGGCACCAGGGGAGCGCCCGGCTCCACGCGGTTCACGACGACACCGGCCGGCGCCACGCCGTTGGCTGCCAGCGTGCCCACGAACCAGGCGGCCTCGGCCACCGGCTCGGGTCGCGGGGCCGTCACGACGACCCATGCGGTCTGCTTCGAGGTCAAGACGGTGAGCACCTCCCGGGCCCGTTCGCGGAACCCGGCTTCCATCCCGTCGAAGGCCCGGAAGAACTCGATGGCGTCGTCGATGACCTTGCTGCCGACCACGACCGTGAGGGGCCGCAGCACCGTCTGGGTGGCCACGCCGAGCACGCGCACGGTGCCCCGGCCCGACGACATCAGCGCCCGGAACAGGGTGTTGTCGAGGAACCTCGTGAGCCGGCGAGGAGCGGTGAGGAAGTCCAGCGCGTTGCGGGTGGGCGGGGTGTCGATGACGATCAGGTCGTAGCGCAGGCTGCCGTCGGGGTCGCGGGCGTCGATGAGCTCGTGCACCTTCTCCGCCGCCATGTACTCCTGGGTGCCCGACAGCGACGTCGAGATGTTCCGGTAGAGACCGTTGGTCAGGATCTTCCTGGCCCGGGACGGATCAGGAGCGAACCGTCGCACCACGGCGTCGAAGGTCGCCTTGGTATCGAGCATGGCGGCATCGAGCCGGGCCGGCTCGGGGGCGGATGGCGCCGGGCTGCTGCGGCGCCCCCGTTCCCTCGGCGGTGCGGGCTCGATGGGCGGCAGGGGCAGCTTGACCCGCCGGGGGTCGTTGCCGAGGGCACCGCCGCCGAGGGCGTCGGCCAGGCGCCGGGCGGGATCGATCGTGATGACGACGGTCCTGCGGCCCGATCGCGCTGCGGCGATGGCGAGGGCCGCGGCCACGGTCGTCTTGCCGACCCCGCCCGACCCGCAGCAGACGACGACCCGGGCCGAGCCGATCGCCGTTCCGATGTCGGCGCTCACCGGCGCCTCCGCAGCGTCAGTTCGGCTGTGAACACGTCGGCCAGCTGCTCGCGCTCACGGCCGGTCAGGCCGACCGCGGGCAGCGCCGGCAGCAGCACCCGGGGCAGGGGAAGCGCGTGCGCGAGCCGGCGGAGCTGGGCCTGCTGGCGGGCGACCCGGCGGCGACGTCGGGCGAGCGCGGCGAGAACCGGATCCCGCGCCTGGTCACGGATCCGCCGGATGACACGGGGATCCTCCCGGGGCACCGAGAGCATCTGGTTGACGACGATGGGGCCGAGGGCGATCTTCAGTCGGTCCTCGAGCACCCGGGTCGTCTGGAGCAGCTCGGCGATCGGAGTGGTCTCGGGGAGGGTGACCGACACGACCTGACAGCGGAAGCGGTCGGCGAGCAGCTCCTGCACCGCCCGGGCCTGGTCTCGGATCGCCCCGCTGGCGGCCGCTGCGGCCAGCCCGGCGGCCGACTGCAGGAACGTCACCGCGTGGCCCGAGGCCGGGGCGTCGAGCACGATGAGGTCGTAGGCGCGCTCGTTGACGAGCGCCTTGACCCGGCCGAGCACGAGGATGTCCTCGATGCCGGGTGCCGCGGTGGCGATGACGTCGAGGGTGCCCGAGCTGGCCAACCGGTTGCCGAGGCGCTTCATCCCCCGCCCCGAGAGCCATTCGAGCAGGGCGAGATCGGAGGTCATCACCCGGGCGTCGACGAATCCGGAACCCGGCTCCAGCACCCGCACCCGCTCGTAGCCGATGGGTGCGTCGGCGGGTCGGTCGAACAACCGGGCCAGAGCCTCGCCGCCGTCGACGGCCACGATCAGCACCCGT
>JBIKWW010000395.1:0-3824 GCA_044356125.1 Acidimicrobiia bacterium | reverse complement strand
GTCTGCTCGGCGGCGTCCTCTACGTCGGGCTGGGATGCATGGCGCTGCTCGCGCTTCCCCAGCTGATCAGCGCGCTGACGGCTCAGCAGCTCGGCCTCGTGTCGGGTGGCGGACTGCTCTACCTCGTCGGCGGGGTGGTGCTCTGGCGACGCTGGCCCGATCCGTGGCCGGTGGTCTTCGGGTTCCACGAGGTCTGGCACGCGGCCGTCATCGTCGCCGCCACCTGCCACTTCGCCGCGGTCTGGTCGGCCATCACCTGAGCTCCTCGGGGCGGGTGGCGTCGCCCCCACGGCGGCGTCGCCACACCGTCAGCATCACACCGAGCGCTGCGAGGACGACGACGATGGCGGCGATGAGGTCGGTGTCGATGCGCCGGACGGCGTCCTGCAGCGTCGTGGAGACCCCGGTGACCCGGTCGACGATGCCGCTGCCGGCGACATCCTGGCGCCCTCCGAGAACCTGGGTCTCGTACCAGCCGTAGAGGGTGACGTAGCAGCCGGCCACGACGAGGAACCCGCCGGCGACGCGGTTGATGACGGGCATGAGCCGACGCATCCGTCGCACGAAGGCCTGCTGGGCGAGCGCGACGGCGAGCGACAGGACGATCACCACCGAGCCCATGCCGAGGGCGTAGGCGACGAAGCGGGACACGCCGGAGAGGATCCCGGCGTCGTCGAAGCCGGTGCCGACCACGCCGGCGAAGACGGGGAGCGTGCAGCCGAGCGAGACCGTTGCGTAGGACACCCCGTAGAGCACCATGCCGGCCAGGCTCGACGTGCCGCCCCGCTGGATCCGGGGCGCACCGATCTTCAGCTCGAAGCCCCGCAGCATCGCCACACCGAGCACGACGAGGGCGACACCGATGAGGATGGAGATCCACGGAGCGACCTCGTACACCGAGCTGGTCACCTCCCGCACGATCACCCCGATCGTCCCGAACACCACGATGAACCCGCAGGTCACGGCCGAGCCGACGTAGAGGGCCCGTCGGAGCCGGGCGACGAGCGCAGCGCCGTCGCCCGCGCTGCCGGCCACGAACACCGTCAGGTAGGCCGGGAGCATGGCGAACCCGCAGGGGTTGAACGCAGCCACTGCCCCTGCCGTGAGCGCGAACGCGAACTCGGGTCCCAGCATCCGGTGAGCCTCCCATCCGATGGACCGTGACCGTGACCGCTGGACCCACCGGTGGTCGGGCAACGGCTGGCGCCATGGAAGGCTGTGCGCATGTCTGATTCCCTGGATCCCGGGTCGGACCGACGACCGGCCCGGCGGCGCTTGGCCGCAATGTCCGTCGCGGTGGCCCTGTCCGGCGCCCTCGCCCTCGGGGTGGCGACACCGCCCATCCTTCCCGGTGCTGCGGCCGCGGCCGCAGCCAAGCCCGGGTTCCCGGCGGTCAACGTCACCGATCTGGTCACGGGCAGGAGCGTCAGCCTCACCACCCTGGCCACGAGCCGGACACCGGTCCTGTACTGGATGTGGGCGCCGTCCTGAAGCACCTGCAACCGGGAGGCTCCCGGGGTCGAGCGGTTCGCTCGGCAGCAGCAGTCCAAGGTGACCGTCGTGGCGCTCGGCGGCAACGGCGATGTCAGCGGGGCCCGGGCGTTCGTCCGGCGTCACGGTCTCAAGTCGGCCCGACCACTCTTCGACGTCCGGGGCAGCTCGTGGTCGGCCCTGGGCGCCGCCTACCAGCCCTGGGCCGTGCTCGTCGGTTCCGACGGCTCGATCATCAAGTCGTTCCCGGGTGAGTTCTCGTCCTCTGACGTCCTCAAGGCCCTGCCCCGCCCGTAGGCGGGCGCGAATGGGGCTTTCCGGGCCGGCGACGAGGTTCGGCGCGGGCCCCGCCATCCCCGGGGATCCGCTGCGGGGCCACGACCCGCCAAAGGATCTGCCTGCTCGGAAGCGCTCCCGGTCCGGGACCGCTCGGATTCAGGACGGCGGTGACTCGCGTCGGGAGCCGTAGCGGTCCCAGCTCGTGACCCCGGCGACGGGGCGTCGAGGGGCCACGCCGAAGTGACCCTGCGGCCAGCCGATGGGTACGTAGGCGATGAGCTGCCAGCGTGGCGGCACGTCGAGGATGCGGCGGAACTCGGCCTGGTCGACCCGCAGGACCGTCGTGAGCGCCGTGCCGAGCCCGAACGACCGGGCCGCCAGCATGAGGTTCTGCACCGCGGGCACGACGGACACGAGCACCGAGCCGATGTCGACGGGGCCGTGGTCGTCCTGGGCGGTCATGTCGATGTCGGCCCCCAGGATGGCGACGTGCACGGGGACGTCGCCGATGGTCTCAGCCAGGTGCCGGGAGGCGGCGACGGTCCGCTGCCAAGCTGCGTGGGCCTCGGGGGTGGCGTTGCGGGGCGCGGCGGGCAGCGTGGCCTCGTAGCGGTCGTAGCAGCGCCGGTAGAGCTCCCCGAGCTCCTGGCGGACGGCCGGGTCGGTGACCACGAGGAAGTGCCAGGGCTGGATGTTGCCGCCCGACGGCGCCTGCTGCGCTGCTCGGAGGCACGCCCAGACGAGGTCGTCGGGAACCGGGTCGGGACGCAGCCGGCGCATGGCCCGCAGCGTCATCAGGCCCTCGTAGAGCCCCACGTGGTGATGGTGCTCGGGCCCTGCCTGCTCGGGCCCTGTCTGCTCGGGCCCTGCCCGCTCGGGCCGTGTCTGCTCGGGCCCTGTCTGCTCGGTCATGGACGGGTCACCGGCCTTCGAATCGGGGCGGGCGTCGCTCGCGCAGGGCGTCGAGCGCCTCCACGTGGTCTCGGCTGAGGAAGGTCATGAGCTCGGCGTTGGTGGCCGCGTCGAAGCTCAGCGCCAACGCCTGCTTCACCTGGGCGTTCACCGCCTGCTTGGTGTGGCGGAGCGCCAGTGGGGCCATCCCGGCCAGCCGCTCGGCGAGCTCCAGGGAACGGGCCGCCAGCTCGGCCGACGGTACGACGTCGGTCACCAGCCCGAGGCGCAGGGCGGTGTCGGCGTCGATCGTGTCGCCCGTCAGCAGGTAGCGCTTGGCCAGCGCCGGGCCCAGAGCGAGGGGCCAGATGGCCGTTCCGCCGTCGCCGGCCACCACCCCGACGCGCACGTGGGGGTCGCCGAGCCGGGCGTCGTCGGCCATCATCACGACGTCGCACAGCAGCGAGATCGACGCGCCCAGGCCCATGGCGGCGCCGTGGATGGCGCACACCACCGGCATGGGGACGTCGAGCAGGTCCCAGATGATCGACTTGGCGTCGACCCGGAGGTGCTCGGCGGCCCCGACGGACCGAAGCGAGGGGAACCAGTTGAAGTCCCCGCCGGCGCTGAAGGCGCGCTTGGATCCACGCAGCAGCACGCACCGTGCCGTGGTCTCACGGCGGAGGTCGTGGAAGACGGTGGCGAGATCGTGGTGGACCGCGTCGTCGACGACGTTCATGTCGCTCGCCGGGTTGTCGATCGTGATCACGAGCACCGGGGCGTGGGCCGATCCGGCCCGTTCGAGCCGCAGGGTGCGATAGGAGGGCAGGTCGGGCACCGGTCTCCGCCCGGGCTCAGTTGCCGCTGAGGGCGAGGGTGACCTCGTCGATCGTCGGGTTGGTCAGCGCCCGGCCGCCGACGTCGAGCGTCGGTACGGTCTCGTTGCCCCGGTTGACCGACCGCACCCAGGCGGCGGCCTCCGGGTCCTCCCAGATGTTGCGCGGCACGTAGGCGATGCCGGCCTTGTCGAGGCGTCGCTGCAGCGCAGCGCAGTAGCCGCAGCCCGGACGCCAGTAGAACGTGATCGGGGTCGTCGTCTCCGTGGTCACAAGCCCGTGACGCTAGCCGTGCGGCGGAGAGATCATGCCGTGGGCGGGTTCGTG
>JBIKWW010000394.1:0-3830 GCA_044356125.1 Acidimicrobiia bacterium | reverse complement strand
GCCGATGTCGAATCCGTCGGGGGCGTTGAGCTCGCTGGCCACGGCCTCGCCGTCGGCCGTCGGCAGACGGCCCTCGACCATCGTGGCCGGGGCCCCGAGGCCACCGAGGGGGTACCCGATGATCGTTGCGTCGACGAGCTGATCGCGGCGTTGCGCCTGGGCCCTGCTCACCTCGTTGCTGACGGTGAAGGTTCCCTCCCCGACGGCGGCCGACGCGGCCACGCCCTCGACCGCCTGCACGGCCCGCACCTGGTCGGGCGTCAGGTTGCTGGCCGCCAGGTTCTCCCGGGCGTCGGCGCTGAGCACGATGACGGCACCGGTCTGGTTGCGCAGTGCCCCGATGAACTGGGTGACGAGCCCGCCGGTCAGCGCCTGCTGGAACAGGATCAGGAAGGCCAGGAGGCCGACGGCACCCATCAGCAGGGCGAAGCGCAGCTTGGCTCGGCGCATCTCGGTGAGGGCGAGGAACATGACGGGGCCGACCGTAGATCGCCGCTGCGCCCTGTCGGCGCGATCCGGGGCAGGCTGTGACACGTGCCCGCCGTCGAGGTCCCGCCGCCGCACCGGCCGGTACGGACGTTCCATCCCCGCCGCAGCCGGATGGGTCCGACGCGCCAGGCGATCCTGCGGGACCGTCTGCCCGACTACCGGCTCGACCCGGCCGAGCTGCCCGGCGGGGAGGTCGTGCTGGAGATCGGCTGCGGGGACGGGACCGCCACCGTGGCCGCCGCCCGTTCCCGGCCGGGAGCCACCGTGGTGGCCTGCGACGTGCACACTCCGGGGATCGCCACGCTCGTCGCCCGGCTCGACGCCGAGGGCGTGGCCAACGTCAGGGTCCACGTGGGCGACGCCCTCGACGTGCTCGAGCAGGCCCCCGACGGCTGGCTCGACGCCCTGGTGGTGCTGTTCCCCGACCCGTGGCCCAAGGCACGTCACGCCCATCGGCGCCTCGTGCAGCCCGCGTTCGTGTCGTTGGTCGCCCGGGTGCTGCGACCCGGAGGTGTGCTGCATCTGGCCACCGACGTCGCCGTGTACGCCCACCAGGCCCGGCGGGCGGTCGAGGCCGAGGCGCGGCTCGCGCCCTGCCCGCCGCCGCCACGGCCTTCGACGCCCTACGAGCGCAAGGGCCTGGCCGCCGGCCGCAGCCCGGTTGACCTGGCCTGGGCCCGCCTCGGGGACTGACGGACGGGCGACCGGCCCCGCCTACTCCTCGACGAGCTCGACGAGGGTGCCGAAGGTCGTCTTCGGGTGGATGAAGGCGACGGTGGTGCCCCGGCTGCCCGGGCGCGGATGGGCGTCGAGCACCTTGCCACCGGCCTTCTTCACGCGCTCGAGGGCCTCGCCGCAGTCGGCCACCCGGTAGCCGACGTGGTGGATGCCCTCGCCGCGCTTCTCCAGGTACTTGGCGACGGGCGAGTCGGGGCGGGTGGGAGTCAGGAGCTGGATGTAGCTCTCGGCCACCTTCAGCAGCACCTCCTCCACGCCGTCGGACTCGACCACCTCCCGGTGGTCGACCGTGGCGCCGTAGACGTCGCGGTAGTAGGTGACGGCCGCTTCGAGATCGTGGACGGCGATGGCGACGTGGTCGATCTCGGTCAGCACGCCGGCGAGGCCGGCGACACCGTGGGCAACGGGGGTCGAGGACATGGACGTCAAGCCTGTCACGGCCCCGCCGCCAACATGGAAGCCGTCGACCGGCCCGACCGACGCGACCCTGCCTCCGGCGGAGCACGGTGGTCGGCTGTGCTCCGGGCGGGCGCCGTCGTCGTAGCGTGCCGACCCATGAGCGATTGGAACCGACGGATCATTGCGGAGTTCAGGGCCAACGGCGGGAAGGCGGCGCAGTTCGGCGACGCTCCGCTCGTCATCCTGCACACCGTGGGAGCGAAGTCCGGGCAGGTCCGCGAGATCCCGCTGGTGGCCCTCGTCGAGGGCGCCGTCCTCTACGTGTTCGCCTCGAAGGCCGGCGCCCCCACGAATCCGGACTGGTACTTCAACCTCAAGGCGAACCCCACCATCACGGTCGAGTACGGGACCGAAACGTTCACCGCCGACGTGGTGGAGCTCCCGGCCGACGAGGCGGCAGCCAAGCTGAAGGCTCAGGCCGCCCTCATGCCGCAGTTCGGCGCGTACGTCGAGTCCGCCGCGCCTCGCATGATCCCCGCCTTCTCGATCACCCGCGCCTGACCCGAGCGCCGCGGCGGTGCCGCGCCGCTGACCCCTCGACCATCTACACCACGCTCAGATCCAGGCCGATCACGCGGTGGGCGTCGAAGGTGTTGGCCCGCTGCGCACGGTCCATCCGGAACTCCACGCCGACGTCTGCTGCGACCTCGGTGACCTTGTCGATGATCCGGCTCGCCTGCTCGGGCCCACCGAACTTCTTGGCGTACGCGTCGGCCACGGGGCTCGGCGTGCGCGGCGCGCGCGGGTCGAGCTGGTAGGGCCGCCACACGACCTCCACCTCGTCTCGCCGCGGGAACTGCTCCAGTGCCATCTCGAACTTGCGCTTGCCGATGTAGCACCAGGGGCACACGACGTCGGAGTAGATCTCGATGACCATCGGCGCAGCCTCGCGCGACGTTGCCGTCCCGGTGCACCCGGCTGGCCTGTGGGCTCGGGCTCGGCCCGACGGGGTTGCTCGGAAGTCCCGTCTGCGCCGCAGAGGGCTTGCGCTCAGATGGAGACGAGGCGGACGGAGGCGTCGAGCGTCTGGAGCAGGTGTCGGAGGTCGGTGGGGTCCGAGGTGACGAGGGCGGTCGGACCGGTTTGCGATCGAGCGGCGGCGACCAGCGCGACGGACGCGTCGACGATGTCGGCCGTGCCGGTACGTCCACACAGCAAGCCGGTGGCGCGTGCCAGCGCTCCTTCGAGTGGGACCTCGTCGCAGTGGGTCAGTGCTCTGGAGAGGAGGGCTTGGCGGCTTCCGTCCCGCCAGGCCTGTGCGATCACGCCTGCGGGCACTGATACCTGCGCAGCGTCATCGGCGGCGTTGCGGAGCATCGCCCACACCGTGCGGTCGTTGCGATCCAGCGCGATCAGCGCTCCGGTGTCGAGGACGAGTGCAGTCATCCGTGGACGAGGGCGCGTGCGGCTGCGAGTTCCTCGTCACTGAACGCCCCATGCTCGCGTTCCCATGCAGCGACGACGTCGCGGAGGCCGCGGTTGGCGAGTTGGCGGCGGGCGGCGTCGGCGAGCCAGGCGGACACGTTCTGCTCGTCTGCCTCGGCAGCTTTGCGGACGGCGACGGCGAGTTCCGATTCGATCGAAACGGTGAGTCGTTCGACGGCCATGAGGCCATCATACGTCGTCATACCATTCGGATGCCTCGTCACCGTCCCAGCAACAGCGTTGTCGCCACCGCCACGCTCAGATCCGAAGAGCCTGGCTGACCCCATCGAGTACGAGACGATCATGACCCCCACCGCGAACCCGGTCGAACCCACCCCACCTGTCACCAAGACGTGCAGGAGTCCGCTCCTCATCATCAGTGCCCGGAATTCAGTCTCACCGACCGCGCGATGCCGGGGGCAGACCAAACCAACCCGGCCTCTGCGGAAGACTTAGACGCGCTTCAGCAGGCAACCGCTGGAATAGCAACCTCGAAACTCATTGATCGGCCCTTGCTTCGGAGAGTCCTTTCGAGCGAAGCCACCGATCTATGCGCTGAGTGTCGGCCCGCCACCGATAAGAGAAGGGGCGAACCGCGCGCCCGCATGGAAGAAGAACCAGGCGCTTCCCATAGAAGGGCAGGGCCGTTTCCCGGGTCTTCTCGGTTGACGCGGCAGTGATCCGCGGTTGAGGGTCTGGGGTCCTCCAGGCTGGTGGTT
>JBIKWW010000057.1:0-12069 GCA_044356125.1 Acidimicrobiia bacterium | reverse complement strand
CCGACGGGCTACCGACGGGCTACCGACGGGCTACCGACGGGCTACCGACGGGCTACCGACGGGCTACCGACGGGCTACCGACGGGCTACCGACGGGCTACCGACGGGCCCGGCCCCCGCCGCCCGTAGCATCGCCGTCATGGCGTGGATCCGGATGATCGGCAGCGACGAGGCGACCGGGCTGCTGCGCGAGGCCTACGACTGGCAGTCCGAGCGGCTCGGCGAGCCGACCGACTTCACCCGGCTGGGGTCGCTGTACCCCGAGATCGTCATGGAGCGCCTGCGGCTCTACAAGGCGGTCGAGGCGTGCCCGTCCCGGCTGGCTCCGGTGGAGCGCCAGCTCGCCGCGTACGTGGTGTCGCTGATCAACGCGACGACGCACTGCGGCTCGGGTCTGCGGATCGCCCTCGACCACCTCGAGGCCGATCCCGCCCTCGTCGCCGCCGTCGAGGCGTCGCCCCGCCAGGTCCGCAGTGGCGACCCCCGGATCGACGCCGTCTGCGCCTACGCCGCCAAGCTGACGACCGACCCGGCGTCGATGGTGGCGGCCGACGTGGACGCGCTGCGCGCCGTCGGGCTCGACGATCTCGACGTGCTCGACCTCAACAACCTGGTCGCGTACTACAACTACCTGAACCGGGTCAGCAACGGCCTGGGCATGTTCGAGGCCATCCCGCCCGCCCACGCGCTGAAGGCCCGCCCGCGGTGAGCGGCCCCCGCACCGGCGTCTGGCTGTTCCCCGACGCACCGTCGGGCCGGATGGTCGACTCCCTGGTGGCCGCCGAGGAGGGTGGGCTGGACGAGGTCTGGGTGGGCGACGAGGGTCCCGCCCGCGACCCCTTCGCCCTGCTGGCGGCGGCGGCGCTGCGCACCCGGCGGATCAAGTTGGCGGTCGGCGTCACGAACCCGTACCTCCGCCACCCCGCGATCTCGGCGTCGACGATCGCCACCATCCAGGAGCTCTCCGGTGGACGGGCCGTGCTGGGCATCGGGCCCGGCGGCCATCTGTCGCTCGGTCCGGTCGGGCTGGCACCGACCGATCATCTGCGCGCTTGTCGTCGCGCCATGACGGTCATCCGGGGGGTGCTGCGCGGTGAGGCGGTCGATGGCTACACGCCGCCGAGCCACGCCATGACCGCTCCCGACGTTCCCGTCTTCGTGGGCTCGCGGGGCGAGCGCTTCAACCGGTGGGCGTCGGCCGAGGCCGACGGCGTGTTCCTGGCCGGGATCGCCCCGTCGATGATCGAGCGCACCGTGGCCTGGGCCACATCGGTACGCCGCGTCGAGCTGTGCATCCACATCTCGTGCGTGAGCGGCCCCGAGGAGCTCGACGCCGTGCGACCGCGCATGATCCACGCCTTCTCCAACGGCCCCGACGACCTGCTCGCCGCGGCCGGCCTCGATCGCGCCACGGCGCAGGCCGCCGCCGATGCCCTGGCCGAGGGCGATCCCGGGCCGGCCGAGCGCCTGCTCGGTGACGACCGCCTCGAGCTCGTCCTGGCCCCCAGCCTCGACCGGGCCGTGGAGTGGCTCGACGCCGTCGCCGCCCGGTACCGACCCGAGGCGGTGGGCGTGGCGCTGATCGCCGACGATCCGGTCGAGGGCGTCCAGCGCGCCGCCCGGGCGCTGCGGGGGTTCGGCTCGTGAGCGGCTCGGGGGCCGCTTCCGTCGGCGTCATCGCCCATCTCGACAACCCCTCGTTCGCCGACATCGAGGCCCTGGCCGTGGCTGCCGAGGGAGCGGACGCGGCCTGGCTCGGGGTGGCCGACGCGTTCTGGTGGCGCGACGTGTGGATGCTGCTCACCGCCGCCGCACGGGTCACGACGAGGCTCACGGTGGGCCCGGTGGTGACCAACCCCTACCTGCGGCACCGGTTCCACACCTATGCCGCGCTGGCCTCCCTGCAGGATCTGGCTGGGCCGGGCCGGGTCCTGCTCGGTCTGGCCGCCGGAGGCTCCGAGGTGTCCGGCGCGGCGGGCATCCCCCGCGACGACGCCGGACGCCGGGTGGAGGCGCTCGTCCACGGTCTGCGCAGCGTCGAGGCGGGCATGCCGCTCGACCCCCGGTCGGGGCGCACGCTGGAGGTCCCCCTGGCGCCGTCGCCGGTGATGATCGCCGGACGCGGGCCCGGCATGCTGCGCGCCGCCGGCCGGGTGGCCGAC
Source organism: Acidimicrobiia bacterium (assembly GCA_044356125.1). Taxonomy (GTDB): domain Bacteria; phylum Actinomycetota; class Acidimicrobiia; order Acidimicrobiales; family JANYDT01; genus JBIKWW01. The sequence continues at coordinate 9,908 of JBIKWW010000057.1, read as the reverse complement.
TCGGCCCTGCTGTGGGCCATCCCCGGGTCGGACCTGGAGCGCTGCGTCGGTGTCATCCGCAGTGCCGCCGCGGCCGCCGGGCGACCCGGCCCCGATCTGGTGTGGGCGCCGCTGCTGGTGCGCGACGACGCGGACCACGAACGGGCCCGGACCATCGCGGCCTACGGGATCCTCAATGCCGGCGCCGAACGGCGGGCGGCGTGGCAGGTCAGCGATGCCCTCGTCCACGAGGTCCGGAGCCGGCTCATCGCCGGTGGGGCGGCGGCGGCCGCCGAGCTGGTCCCCGAGCGCGTCGTGGCCGATGTCGCCGTCCTCGATCCCGACCCCGCCGCCCTGGCCGTACGCGCGCAGATGATCGGCGCGCATCGCATCGCCGTTCCCGCCTACGCCGTGGGCGAGGTGGCCGGCCAGGTGTCCTTCGCCGCCGGGATCCTGCAGCGCCTTCGGGCCCGCTCCTGACCGGCCCGGATCAGTACCCGGCCGCCCGCAGCGCCGGGATCACCTCGGCGGCGAGCACCTCGACGGTCCGCAGGGAGCTCCGGTCGTCCTGACCGGGGATGAGGGAGATGTCCGTCACCCCCATGGCCGCGTAGCGGGTCAGCTCCTCGGTCAGGAAGGACGCGGGGCCCGAGAGTGCCTGCCAGTCGACCTGGTGGCCCCGGGGCACGTCCGCATCGGCCTGGATCCGGATGCGCACACCCAGGGTCGAGCCGCCGCGGTCGAACCACTCCCGTGCGGTCGAGGCGAGCGCGTGGGGCAGCGACCGGGAGGGCTGGAAGGGCAGGCCGAGGCGCAGGGCCCGTTCCATGGTGGGACGGCCCCCGGCGAGCCACAGCGGTGGGCCACCGGGGGTGAGCGGCTCGGGGGACACGACGCCGGGACGCACGGTGAGGAACGGCCCGTCGTGGGGCTCACCCCGCCACAGGGCTCGCAGCGCGTCGACGGCGTCGTCGAAGCGCCGTCCCCGCTCCCCGAGGGGGATGCCGCGGAAGGCGAACTCGTCGGGCCAGAAGCCGGGAGCGGCGACGAGCACGAAGCGGCCCTCGGTGATCACGTCGAGCGTGGCCGCCTGCTTGGCCACGTTGACGACGTCGCGGATGGGCAGCACGGCGGCGCTGAGCCCGATGCGCGCGGGTTCGAGGGCCCCGGCCAACCAGGCGAGCTGGGCGAAGGGCTCGAGCGAACCGGACCAGCCGGGGAAGTCGGGGCTGGCGAGCAGACCGTCGCCCAGCCACAGCGTGTCCATGCCCCCGTCGATGGCGGCGCGGGCGAGGCGGACGGCACCGGCCCGGCTCGTGGCGAACGGCGAGACGCCGAAGCGGAGGTGACGGCCGTTCAGGGGGCTCGGTTCCATGACAGCGACAGTGCCACGGCCGTCGCCGCCAGGAGCGCACCGGCGATGGCGAAGACCACGCTGATCTCGACCGGGCGGCGCTGCCGCACGACGTCCTGGGGCAGCTCCCGGAACACCGAGCGGAGCTGCTCGGCGTCCTCGGCCCGGTAGAAGGTGCCGCCGGTCATGTCGGCCACCTGACGCAGCGTCGGCTCGTCGATCACGAGGTACTGGCGGGGAGCTCCCGGCGGCAGCCCGGGACCACCGCCCGCCGAGCCGCCCGTCCCCCCGGAGGCTCCCCCGCCGAACCCACCGCCGAACCCACCGCCGAAGCCACCGGCCCCGAAGGAGTCGTCGAAGGCCGCCGCACCCAGCTGCTCGGGCGTGCACATCATGCTCGTGGGATCGGAGGTCCCGAAGCCGATCGTGAACACCCGGACCCCGCGGGCGACGGCCTGGCGGGCGGCGGCGACGGGCTCAATGCCCCGCGTGTTGGCGCCGTCGGTGAGCAGCACGACGATGTCGGGCACGTAGCGCTCCCTCCGAGGGGCCGCGCCGTCCGGGCTTTCGGGGCCTTCCGGGCTTTCGGGGCCGTCCGCGCTTTCGGGGCCTCCGGCGCCCGGGTCGGCTCCGGGGGGCGTGTCGAAGCCCAGCTCGGCCTCGGCCGACACCTCGGGGCTGATGGGGGCGACGTCGGGATTCACCGAGGCGATGGCGTCGATGGACTTGAGCGTCGCCGCTCCGATGACGGTGCCACGCGCCGTCGTGAGGCCGTCGATGGCCTTGAGGAGCGGGGCCTTGTCGGCGGTCGGCGCCACGACGAGCTCGGCGAACCCGGCGAAGGCGACGAGCCCGATGCGGGTGCCCCGCGGCTGGGACTCCACGAAGCTTCGGGCGGCGTCCTGGGCGACCGCCATGCGGTTGGGCTCCACGTCGGTGGCACACATCGATCGCGACACGTCGAGGGCGAGGATGATCGAGGTCCGGGCGACGGGAACCTCGAGGCTCGCCCGGGGCCGGGCCATCGCCACCGACAGCGAGCCGAGCGAAGCCAGCAGCAGCGCCACGGGCACGTGTCGTCGCCAGTTCCGCCGGTGCGGCAGGGCGACCTTGATGAGCGCCACGCTCGAGTAGCGAAGCGCACCCCGTCGGCGCCGGCGGAGCTGCCAGACGTGGGCGCCGAGCAGCAACGGCACCACGGCGGCGGCGAGCAGGGCGAGCGGCCAGCGGAACGACATGGCTACACCGGCCTTCCGAACCAGGCCATCGACAGGCCCGCTCCGACCAGGAGCAGCACCAGACCGGCGGCGGCGACGACGGAGGTGATCTCGGTGCGCTCGTCGACCCGCTTCCACTCGAGGTCGATCGACCGGTACACCTCGCCGAGCGCAGCCGCGTCGGTCGCCCGGTAGTAGGTCCCGTCGGTCACCTCGGCGATGGCGCTCAGCGTCTTCTCGTCGAGCGACGTCGAGACGCTGAAGCCCTCGATGTCCACGACCGCCCCCTCGGGGCTGCCGAGCCCCACGGGGTGCACCTCCACGCCGGCGACGGAGGCCAGCCGGGCGACGGCCAACGGGTCGGGCTCGTCGGTGTTCTCGCCGTCGGAGAGCAGCACGACGGCAGCCGAGCCGTAGTAGCCGATGCCCACGGGCTGCTCGCCGTCGGCGAGGGCGTCGAGGTCGAGGTCGGTGGGCAGCGTGCCCCCGGCGATGGCGTTCAGCGAGGCGAACAGGCCCTGGCCCAGCGACGTGGCCCCGACCGGCTTCAGGCGGTTGATGGCGGCCAGCACGGCCCGGTGGTCGTCGGTGGGCTGCTGGGTGACGAGCGCACCGTCGCTGAAGGCGACCACGCCGAGCTTGACGGACCCTGGCTGGCGCTCCACGAACTCGGCCGCCGCGGCCTTGGCCGCCTCCATCCTCGTGGGCGCCATATCCTCTGCGCGCATACTGTTGGAGACGTCGAAGGCCAGGATCACCGTGCCCTCCCGGCGGGGCACGCTCACCGAGGCCTGCGGCCGAGCGACGCCGACCAGCAGGACCGTCAACGCCGCGAGGAAGCAGGCGAACGGGACGTGGCGGCGGCGCTGCCGCCGCAGGGTGGCGGCACTCGGCACGAACCCCTGGCGGGCCAGCTCCTCGGACCGCTCGGCCCGCCGACGGGCCAGGCGCACGTAGGCGACGACCAGGACCGGGACGAGCAGCAGCGCCGCCAGCGCAGGAGGCCAGGCGAAGCTCACGGCCGACCCCGGCGTCGGCGGCGCCGTTCCACGATGCGCACGAGCGCGTCGACGAGGTCCTCGTCGGTCGACACGGTGTGCAGATCCACGCCGCTGCGGGCAGCCGCTGCGGCCAGCTCCGTGTCCCGGGCGAGTGCGGCGTCACGGAAGCGCCGCCGGAACTCGGGGTCGCTGGTGTCGACCGACAGCAGCTCGCCGGTCTCGGCGTCCTCGACCACGATCAGGCCGGCGTCGGGCAGCTCGCGCTCACCGGCGTCGAGCAGGCGGATGGCCACGACCTCGTGGCGGCGGGCCAGCAGCCCGAGGGGCCGCTCCCAGCCCGGCTCGGAGATGAAGTCCGAGACGACGATCACCAGGCTGCGCCGACGGATGGTGCGGTGGGCGGCGACGAGCAGGCCGGAGAGGTCGGTGGCCGTGCCCGTCGGCGGCGCCGGCCGGAGCAGCTCGTGGGCCAGGCGCAGCACGTGGGCCCGGCCACTCCGAGGGGCCACGGTGCGCTCGACGGCGTTGTTGAACAGGATGGCACCGACGGCGTTGCCGCCACGCACGAGGACGCGGGCGAGAGTCGTGGCGAGCTCGGCGAGCACCGATTCCTTGGGACGGTCCGGGGGTCCGAACCCCATCGACGCCGACCGGTCGAGCAGCAGCCAGGCGGTGAGGTCGCGGTCCTCGAGGAACGTCCGCACGTGGGGGACGTCGGTACGGGCGGTGACGTTCCAGTCGATGTGGCGCACGTCGTCGCCCCACGCGTACTCGCGCAGGTCGGCGACGTCGATCCCGTGTCCGTGCAGGAGCGTCCGGTAGTCGCCCTGGACGCGGCCGTCCAGGCGCCGGACCACCCGCCACTCCAGGCGGCGCAGGATCTGCTCAGGCGTGGCCGGGGGCCCACTCGGGGGCATGGGAGCTCCGGATCGGACGGTCCTGCAGGGGCGTGTCGGGCGGCCTGACGGCGGCGAGGAGTCGGGCCAGCACGGCATCCGCGGTGACGTTCTCGGCCAGGGCCTCGTAGGAGAGCACGAGCCGGTGGCGCAGGACATCGGGGGCGAGGTCGCGGACGTCCTCGGGACGGGCGTACCCGCGGCCGCGCAGGGAGGCCATGGCCCTGGCCGCCAGGATCAGGTTGATCGAGGCCCGAGGGCTGGCCCCGAAGGCGACGTAGCGGGCCAGGTCCCCGAGGCCGACCGAGGCGAGATCGCGGGTGGCGGTCGACAGCCGGACGGCGTAGTCGACGAGCGCAGGGTCGACGTAGACGCACCTGGTGGCCTGCTGCAGCTCCCGCAGCCGGGGCAGGTCGATCACGGGGCGGGGCGGCTCGTGGGCGCCGGTCATGCGCTCGACGATGACGAACTCCTCGGTCGGCGTCGGGTAGCCCACGATCACCTTGAGCATGAACCGGTCGAGCTGGGCCTCCGGCAGCTGGTAGGTCCCCTCGGACTCGATGGGGTTCTGGGTGGCCATCACGAGGAAGGGATCGGGGACCCGGTGGGTCTCCCGGCCGATCGTGACCTGGCGTTCCTGCATGACCTCGAGCAGCGCGCTCTGCACCTTGGCTGGAGCCCGGTTGATCTCGTCGGCCAGCAGGAGGTTGGTGAACACCGGCCCGAGCGAGGTCTGGAAGTCGCCCTCGCGCTGGTTGTAGATGCGGGTGCCGACGAGGTCGGCGGGCACCAGGTCCGGGGTGAACTGGATGCGCTGGAACTGGCCGCTGACGGCCTCGGCCAGCGTGCGCACGGCCATGGTCTTGGCCAGGCCGGGCACGCCCTCGACGAGCACGTGACCCTGCGACAGCAGCGCCACCATGAGCCGCTCGATCAGGGCGTCCTGGCCGACGATGACCTTCTTGACCTCGTAGACGACCTGCTCGAGGGGCCTGCTGTCGGGCGGCGGGAGGTCGGTCACGGCGGGCTCCAGGGGTCGGCGGGTCGGTCGGCGGGGGGTCGGCGGGGGGTCGGCGGGGGGTCGGCGGGTCGGCGGGGGGTCGGCGGGGGGTCGGCCGGTCGGTCGGCGGGGGGTCAGCGGGACGGTCCGCCGGCGGCCCCGCCGGCGGTGGCGATGGGAACGGCGAAGCCGACACCCGACCAGGTCCCCTGCCGGCTGGGGTCGGCCAGGGCCGTCACGATGCCGACGACCTGGCCCGCCCGGTTCAGCAGCGGACCTCCCGACGAGCCCGGGTTGACGGCGGCGTCGAACTGGATGAGCCCGGTGAGCTCGGTGCCCCGGGCCGTGGGGACGGTCCGATCCAGACCGGAGATGACCCCGGCCGACAGCGAGCCCGTCAGGCCCAGGGGGTGGCCGACCGCGAAGGCCTCGTCACCGATCCTCACGCCGCCGCCCATCACCGCCGGAACGATCACGCCCGGGCGGGCGTCGGCCATGAGCACGGCGACGTCCTGGTCCGGCTCCGAGGACACCACGAAGGCGTTGGCCTCGGTCCCGTCGGCGAACGTGACCCGGATGGACGCGGCATCGGCGACGACGTGGTCGGCGGTGAGGATCATGCCGTCGTCGTTGATGACGACCCCGGTGCCCAGGGAGTCCACCGGATCGGGATCGGCCGCCGCTCCGGGCCCGGTGGCCCGGGGCACGAGCGGATCGTCGGTCGTGGCCCCTCCGCCCGGGTTCGCTTCGGCCGGCTTCCCTTCGACCTGGATCACGACCAGCGACGCGGCGATGGCCCGGTAGACGTCCACGCCACGGGCGGGTGCCGCCGCCGCAGCCGCCACGGCCTCGGCGGCGATGGACGACGCAGTGGCCGCCGCCTCGCTCCGGGTGAGTGACGGAGGGCCCCCATCACCGCGCCCGATCAGCCAGCCGACGAATGCCGCCCCGGCAGCCACGGCCACGACCCCGGCCACCCGTCGACGGGACGGACGCGCTGCTCCCCCAGGCGGGTTCGACCCGGACACAGGGGGCTCGTGCTGGTCCATCCACTCCCCTCTCCAGCTCCCTCAACCTACCAAGACGGGTCCCGAACGCCGACCGGCGGGCCGCGCCTAGGCCAGGGCGGCGTAGGTGCCCGCCGCCTCCATGGCTGCGTGGACGCGCTGCAGCATCGCGGTGAGGCGGGCCACGGCGACCGGATCGGCACCCTCCCACATCGGGGCGCACAGCAGATCCGTACGGGCTTCGATCGCCTCCCGGGCGTCGAGGCCGGCCGGGCTGAGGGAGCCGTCGGGCCCGGCCCAGCCCCGGGCGGCGAGGTGCTGCTGGGCCGCCGCCCACTGCTCCTCGGTCCACTGACGCGTGGCCCGGGTGACGCCCATGGGGAACCGGCCCGTCCCGACCTGCAGGACCATGCACTCGCACGGACCGACGCCCTCGGCCACGAGCACGGCGATGTGGGTGTCGCCCCGCCACTCGCGGATCACCGTGACCTGCTGCCAGAGGGCCGTCATCGGGTCGGCGGGCAGGGGGAGGGCGGCATTGGCCGCGGCGAGGGGCTTGCCCGCCAGGTCCAGGCCCGCCACGACAGGATCGATGATGCTCCGGGCCTCGGCGATCTCGACGTCACCGGACCGACCCGCCGCAGGGCCCGCTCGGCGGCGGCGAACCGGGCCGTCTGGAGCGCCGCCGGGGTCGTGACCGCCCAGACGGCGGGCAGGTCGGCGCCGGCCACGGCGTGGGGGCTGAAGTTGTAGAAGGTGGCCACGATCACCGGGTCGGGCACGGCCCCCAGGGGCGCCACCCGGGAGGCGAAGTAGGCGCCGCGGCCCGTCGCCCCGATGCGCCCGTACTCCTCGGCCGCCTCGGGCACGAAGTACACGAACCGGTGGGCCAGGTTGATCGCCATGTGGACGTCGTGGACGGCGGAGAGCTCCATGGAGCGGACAGTACCGGTCGGTCCCGTCACGACCCCATGGCGGCCCGGCGGGTCGCCCGGGTACGCCGGATCTGGTCGAGCACCCAGCGGGGGCGGCGGTCGACGTCGGCGTGGGTGAAGCGCAGCACGACCCAGCCCAGCGCCGCCAGCTCCACGTCGCGGGCCCGGTCGGAGCGGAACGAGGCCGGGCCGGAGTGGTAGCGCCATCCGTCGAGCTCGACGACCACGCGATCGCCGGGGAAGGCGACGTCGACCTCGACCGTGGGGCCGGCACCGAGCCGGATGCGGTGGTGCAGGACGGCGTCGGTGGCCGTCCCCGAGCGCTGGAGCAACCGCATGAACCGCTCCTCCAGCACGCTGTCGGGGCGGGGCGCGGCCTCGAGCGCGCCGATCAGGGCCCGTACCGCGGCTGCGTCGGACCCGCCGCGCGCCAGCCAGTGCTCGGCACGGGCGATGAGCCGGGCGGCGTCGAGGCCGATGGCATCGGCAGCGGCCACCATCTGGGCCGGAGGCAGCAGCGGAGCGACGCCCAGCAGCGCCGTCGCCGCGTCGACCACGGGTACGCCGAGACGCACCGCAGCCGTCACCCCGGGGAGGCGGGCCAGCTCGCGGCGACGCAGGACGTCGACACGCCCGGCGCCAGCACCCCCGACCGGCCGGTCGGGCAGCCGCACCGACCACAGCCGCGCCGCCGTGCGCCCGGCGGCCAGGGCACCGGGCCCGGCGGCCTCCACGGCAGCCGCCACCGAGGCGAGGTCGAGTCCCGGTGCGCCCGCGGTGCCCGTCGGCATGCGGCCACGGTACCGCCGACCGCCGGACCAACCGCCGGACCGACCGCCGGACCGACCGCCGGACCGACCGCCGGACCGAACACCGGGCCGAACACCGTGGCGGACCGGAGGCCGACCCCGGTGCACCGGAGTTGCGCCGTCCCCGGACGCCCGTTAGAGACGCGGTCATGACCGCGCCGCAGATCTGGTCCATCGTGGCGTCGGCGGGCCCACAGGCGGGCCGCATCGGGATCGGCACGGGTGCCACCGACCCCCGGCAGGCGTTGGCGCTGGGCACTCCGGGCATCGACACCGTCGTCGCCGTCGGCCCCACGACCGGGTCCGATGCGGGAGCCGCCCGCACCGACCAGCGGGCTCTGGCCGACGACGTGCTCCCCGCCCTGCTGAGCTGACCGGAGACGCCGTGCCCGCCCCCGCCCGCCTCCCCCGGTCCGTCCTCGCGGCCTACCTGCAGCGGATCCTCACCGCTCCCGTCTACGACGTGGCCCAGGAGACGCCCCTCGAGGAGGCTCCCCGGCTCTCGGCGCGGCTGGGCTGCACCGTGCTGCTCAAGCGGGAGGACGCCCAGCCGGTGTTCAGCTTCAAGGTGCGCGGTGCCTACAACCGGATGGTGCGCCTCGACCCCGAGGCCCGGGCCCGCGGCGTCATCTGCGCCAGCGCCGGCAACCACGCCCAGGGCGTCGCCCTGGCGGCGGGGTACCTGGGGTGCAGTGCCGTCATCGTCATGCCCGTCACGACCCCGGGGGTGAAGATCGCCGCCGTTCGGGCCCGGGGAGCACGCGTCGTGCTGCACGGTGACAGCTACTCCGACGCCGAGGCCCACGCCCTGGCCATCGCCGCCGACGAGGGCCTGGCCTTCGTGCACCCCTTCGACGACCCCGACGTCATCGCCGGGCAGGGCACCATCGGCATGGAGATCCTGCGTCAGCACCACGGACCCATCGACGCGCTGTTCGTCTCGGTGGGCGGGGGTGGGCTCATCAGCGGGCTCGCCGCCTACGTGAAGGCGGTGCGGCCCGAGATCCCCGTCATCGGCGTGCAGACCGTCGACTCCGATGCCATGCGGCGCTCGGTTGCGGCCGGCCGACGCGTGCGGCTCAACGAGGTCGGCCTGTTCTCCGACGGCACGGCGGTGAAGCAGGTGGGCGAGGAGACCTTCCGGCTCACCCGGGCCCTGGTGGACGACTTCGTGCTCGTCGACACCGACGCCGTGTGCGCCGCCATCAAGGACGTCTTCGAGGACACGCGCTCGATCCTGGAGCCGGCCGGAGCGCTCAGCATCGCCGGCGCCAAGGAGTGGGCCCGGTCCCGTGCGCGCACCGGCGCCACGCTCGTGGCCGTCGCCACCGGCGCCAACGTGAACTTCGACCGGCTGCGCTTCGTCGCCGAGCGGGCCGACGTGGGCGAAGAGCGCGAGGCCCTGTTCGCGGTGACGATCCCCGAGGAGCGCGGCTCGTTCCGGCGCCTCTGCGGGCTCCTCGGCGACCGCAGCATCACCGAGTTCAACTACCGCATCTCCGACACCGCCGACGCCCACGTCTTCGTCGGCATCACCACGACGCGGCGCCACGAGTCCACCGACATCGCCGAACTGCTGCGGGCCAACGGCTTCGACACGATCGACCTCACCCACGACGAGCTCGCCAAGGAGCACCTGCGTCATCTCGTGGGCGGGCGCTCGGATCTGGCCCACGACGAACGGCTGCTGCGCTTCGAGTTCCCCGAGCG
>JBIKWW010000043.1:0-13276 GCA_044356125.1 Acidimicrobiia bacterium | reverse complement strand
GTTCGCCGTCTTCGTCGGCGCGTCGGACAGAACCGCACGCCCCGAGCGCCGATCCACCTCGATGGACGAATCGACGCTCACCACGCCGCGCTCGACGTCGGCCCACCGCAGCGCCGCCAGCTCCGCCCGCCGCGCCCCCGTCACCGCCGCCAGCCGCAGCATCAACCCGACTTCGGGGCCGATGGCATCACCGGCCTCGATCACCTTGCGCACCTCGGCCACCGACATCACCTTGCGGGGCTGCACCTTGCGTGACGACAGCTCGGCCAGCGACGCCACGTTGCGCGACACCCACCCCCACCGCACCGCGTGCGTGAGCGCGGCGCGCAGCACGCCGTGCAGGTTGCGGATCGACACATCGGCCAGGCCCTCATCCCGCACGCGCGCATGCCATCGCTCGACGTCCTCGATCGACAGCTTCGCCACCGGCAGCCGGGCGATCCGATCACCCTTGATGCGCGCCACGCGCGACAGCTGGTCACGCCGTGACGCCGGCGCCCAGGTCGCGTCGTGCTTCTTCACCCACGCGTCCAGCACGTCGGCCACCGTCCGCCCCGCGGCGCGCTCGGCCGGCGCGACCGTGAGCTCCGCGGCGACGCGCAGCGCGTCCTTCTTCGTGCCGTGCACCGTGCGCGACACCTGCGTCGGCACGCCCGACGGCGACGAGCCCGTGAAGGCCCGCACCTCCCACACTCCCGGCCGCCGTTCGCGGATCGTCGCCACGCCCGAGAGCATGACGACGACCAGTGACAACTAGGGATGAGACGAGGGATGACCCTCCGGACACCCCATCACGCCACGGGACGTTCCCGACGCGGATCACTCCACGCGCATGCCAGATATGGCTCGTGCGATCACCAGCTGCTGGATCTCCGAGGTTCCCTCAAAGATCGTGTGGATCTTGGCGTCACGGTGCCAGCGCTCGACGGGGTACTCCCGGGTGTACCCGTACCCGCCCAGGATCTGGATGGCCTCCTCGGTCACCCGCACGGCGACCTCGGACGCCTTGTACTTGCTCATCGAGCCCTCGCCGTTCTTGAACCCGCCGTTGCGGGCCAGCCAGGCGGCGCGCCAGATCAGCAGGCGGGAGGCGTCGATCTCGGTCGCCATGTTCGCCAGCTTGAAGGCGATCGCCTGGTGCTGGACGATCGGCTTGCCGAACGTGTGGCGCTCCTTGGCGTACTGCAGGGCGAACTCGTAGGCCGCACGGGCGATGCCGAGGGCCTGCGCGCCGACCGTCGGGCGGGTGGCCTCGAAGGTGGCCATGGCCGGCTGCTTCTGCCCGGAGTGGCCCGCCTCACGGGCCCGGGCCAGCTTCTCCTCCAGCCGCTGGGAGCCACCGAGCAAGAAGGCCCCGGGCACGCGAACGTCGTCGAGCACGACCTCGGCGGTGTGCGACGCCCGGATGCCGTGCTTGGCGTACTTCTGCCCCTGGGCCAGCCCCTTCGCCCCCTTGGGCACGATGAACGACGCCTGCCCCCGGCCCTTCAGGACCGGGTCGACGGCGGCCACCACCACGTGCACGTCGGCGATGCCGCCGTTGGTGATCCAGGCCTTGGTCCCGTTGAGCACCCATTCGTCCTTGCGCTCGTCGTAGACGGCTCGGGTCCGCAGGGAGGACACGTCGGAGCCGGCATCGGGCTCGCTCACGCAGAACGCGCCCAGCTTCACCTCGTCGGCCGTGCCGTAGCACTGGGGCACCCACTCCATCACCTGCTCGGGCGTGCCGTTGGCGGCGATCCCGGCGGCTGCCAGGCCCGACCCCATGATCGCCATGCCCAGGCCGGCATCACCCCAGAACAGCTCCTCCACGGCGACAGGCAGGGTCAGCCCCGTCTTGTCGCCCATGGCGTTCATGAGGAACTCCCAGCCGTAGAGGCCGATCTTGGCCGCCTCCTGCACGACCGGCCAGGGGAACTCCTCGCGCTCGTCCCACTCGTGGGCCGCCGGCCGCATGACCTTCTCGGCGAAGTCGTGGCACCAGGACTGGATCTGCTGCTGATCGGCGTCGAGGGAAAGGGAGAACTGGGTCATGGTGAGCTCCTGGTTCGCTGCTCAGGGGCTCATCGGCATCTCCGCCGCCGGCCCGAAGTGCCAACCCGCCCAGCGTACCCGGCAATCCGAGCAACTACTCGGGTTCGATGGGTCGGGCCGCGGGCCACGCCTCGACGATCGGCTCCAGCTCGATCGGGGCCGCTCCGTGCAGGATCACGCCGTCGGCCCCCAGGTCGAACTGGGTCCGCACGGCGGCCGCGCACTGCGCGGGCGTGCCCGCGGCGGCGGGGGCCAGCCAGTCGGCGGGGATGAGGGTGGCCACGTGCTCGAGCTCGGCCGTGGTGGCCTTGGCGTCGAGCGCACCCCGGAAGCCCGACACGAACGGGTCGGCCCGGAACCGGGCCAGCACCGCCGGATCCCAGCCGTTGGTCGACACCATCAGGTCCCCGTAGGCCTGCAGGTAGGTGGCCAGGCGCCCGACGGTCTTCTTCAGCCGGACGTCCTCGGGCAGGTGGTCGCCGATCGTGGCGAAGCACGACCAGACCTTCACCGAGGCCGGGTCGCGGCCGGCCCGCTCGGCCGCCTCCTTCACGGTGCGGACGCAGCGCTGGAGGGTCTCGTCGGTGAAGAACGTATGGAGCACCACGTGGTCGAAGGTGCGACCGCCCAGCGCGAGCGTCTCGGGCCCGAAGGCGGTGATGGCGAGGGGGATGTGGAGGTCGAAGTCGGGATCGAGCCGCAGGAAGGGGTAGCGACCGCAGGGACCGTCGTGGCCCATCACCGTCTCGCCCCGCCACAGGCGCCGCATCAGGCCGGCGAAGTCCTCGAGTTGCGCCGTCGTGACCGGGGGGAGACCGAGGGCGCGGGTGAGCGGGGCGATGCCCCGGCCCAGGCCCAGGGTGAAGCGCCCGCCGGTGAGCGCGTGCATCGTCGACGCGTACGAGGCGGTGACGATCGGGTGGCGCGTGTGGTGGTTGGTCGCCGCCGTGGCGATCTGCAACGTGCCCGACACCGCCCCGACGGCCCCCGACAGCGTGGCCGCCTCCTTGATGTTGAAGCGCTCCGAGATGAAGCACCACCCGAGGCCCATCCGCTCGGCGTCGACGGTCTCGGCGATCAGGTCCCGGGGAGACCGGGGAGCGCCGGCGAGCGTGTAGTAGCCGAGCTCGGGGAACCGGGTCATGCGGGAGCCTCCACGGGGACCGGATTCACCCGCGCGGCGGGCTGCTGCCTCGACATGATCAACGCGCCGACGACACCGATGGCGGCGACCGCCCCACCGACGAGGAACGCCCGGCTGAAGGCCTCGGGCGTACGCGAGTCGCCGAGCAGGACGAACATCACCTGGATCCCGGCCAGGGTGCCCAGGTTCATCGTCATCGAGCTCATCCCGTTGGCCACCCCCAGGTCGGCCGGATCGACGGCGGCGGCCACCGAGGTGGCGTAGGAGGGGGAGGCGAAGCCCATGGCGACCCCCGACAGGATCAGGCCCAGCACCACGAGCCAGAGCGCGTCGGCGTGCGCCCCCAGCGAGAACGCCACCATGGACGCCGCCACCAGCGCGGAACCGAGCATCACCATCGGCCGGGGGCCGGCCCGGCTGGCCAGACGGCCACCCAGCGGCGACACCGCCGAGTACATGCCGGGCCGGAACAGCAGCACCCACGAGCTGGCCCCCACCCCCAGGGCGAACTCGCTGCGCAGCAGCAGCGGGGTGACGACGAAACCGCCCATGTAGGCGAACTGGGCCGTCGGCTGGGCGATGAGCGGACCCAGGAAGTCGCGGCGGCGGAAGTACTCCAGGCGCAGGAGGGGCTGGGCGACGCGACGCTCGATGGCCACGAACCCGGCCAGCGCCACCAGCGTGCCGACGAGCAGGACGACGGTCAGCACGTCGCCGGCACCGTGGCGCTTCATGCGCTCCAGGCCGAGCAGGAACGACAGGGCGGCGAGGCCGAGGGCGGCCGCCCCCCACCAGTCGATGACGATGCCGGTCCGACGCTCCCCGAGGTCCTGCATGTGGCGGTAGCCGAGCGCCAGACCCGCCGCGGCGATGGGCGTCAGCAGCCAGAACACCGCCCGCCAGCCGACGACCTCGGTGAGCCAGGCCCCGGCGATCAGGGCCAGCACGGGCGCCCCCGTCATCACCATCTGGTACCAGCCCATGGCCTTCGCCCGCTGCGAGGGGGGATGGGCGTTGATGACCATGGCCGTGCCGTTGGGCATGGCACAGGCGATCCCCGCCCCCGTGAGCATGCGGAACCCGATGAAGGAAGTGGCATCCCAGGCCAGGGCACACAGCAGCATCGACACCGTCGAGATCAGCGTGCCCGCCAGGAACACCCGGCGGCGGCCGACGACGTCGCCGACCCGTCCCATGACCGGGGTGCCGATGGCCATGGTGAGGAACAGCCCGGTGATGGCCCAGCTCAGGGTGGAGGCCGAGCTCCCCAGATCCTCGGCGATGTCGGCCAGGACGGCCGACACGATCGTCATGGAGGAGGAGAAGGCGAGCACCCCGCAGATGGCCGCCACGAGCACCCATCGGGCCTGCCGCGCCTGCCCTTCGTACCCCGCCGCCGCTCCGCTCACCCGGGCATCGTGGCATCCCCGGTGCATCCCGACCCAGCCCCAGCGCCTCGGGGCCCGCCGACGATGATGCCCCGGGTTGAACCGCGGCCGAGTGAACGCAGTAGATATCCTCCTTGTTGTTTCCAGTGTCGTCTTTCTCCTAAGGCGACTCCCCCATCAGGAAACGTGGAATGGAGAACTCATGAAGGCACGACGGTCGGCGGCCCTCATGGCCGGTGCAGTGGTGGGAGCGACGACGCTGATCGTCGCCGCGCCCACTGCAACCGGTCAGCCCAAAGCGGGCGCCAGCTGCAAGTCCAGCGAGGTCGGCACGACCTCCGGCAACCTCACCTGCCGCCGCCTCCGCGGCAAGACCACCTGGGTCGCCGCGGCGGCCCCCAAGGCACCGGCCGTCGTGTCGACGGCACCGGTCACCACCGTTGACACGGACCTGATCAACCGCAACGCCACGCTGAAGATCAGCTACCAGGTCGGCCCCACCAGCTGGGACCCGGCGAAGATGTCGTCGAGCTTCGACACGCCCACGGCGTTCCTCATCTACGACCGCATCACCCACCTGAGCCCCAACGCCGAGGTCATCCCCGGCCTGGCCACCAAGTGGGAGTTCAGCCCTGACGGCAAGACCCTGACCTTCACCCTGCGCAGCGACGTCAAGTTCCACGACGGCACCCCGTTCAACGCCGAGGCGGCCAAGCTCAACCTCGAGCGCAACAAGGCCGGTGCCTCCCGTGGCGAGCTCGCCGTGGTCAGCAGCTTCGAGGCCGTCAACCCGACCACGCTGCGCCTCAACCTGAGCGGCCCCGGCGGGTCGCTGCCCGGCGTGCTGTCCGACCGGGCCGGCGTCATGGCCAGCCCCAAGGCCTTCGAGAACGCCGCCGCCATCTCGGCGCTCGACCTGAAGCCGGTCGGCACGGGCATGTACCGCCTCACCGAGTTCGTGAAGGACCAGAAGATCGTCGGCGAGCGCTTCGCCGACTACTGGGACAAGCCGGCCCAGGGCGCAGCCAAGATCGAGGTGCAGATCCTCACCGACAACAACGCCCGTTCCAACGCCCTGAAGTCGGGCCAGCTCGATCTCGTCAACCTCGAGCCCTGCCAGGTGGACGACGTCGAGAAGTCCGGTTTCGCCGTCAACAAGAGCCTGTCGCTGAACCTGCACCATCTGCAGTTCAACCGGTCCAAGCCGTTCCTCAGCCGCAAGGACGTCCGCCAGGCCATCCACATGGCCGTCAACCGCGACGCCATCGTCACCTCGGCCCTGTGCGGCTACGGAAACGCCTCGGTGCAGAACTTCCCGCCCGGGTACTGGGCCTACGACTCGACGATCTCGATGAACAAGTACCCGTTCAACCCGGCCAAGGCGTCGGAGATCCTGCGTGCCGCCGGTGTGCCCGAGAACTGGACGCTCGACACCGTCGTGCCCAACCTCCCCGTGTACATCACCGCCGCCCAGGCCCTGAAGGACCAGCTCAGCTTTGTCGGCGTCAACCTGTCGATCCGCCCGGTGGACCCCGTCCAGACGGCACCGATCTTCTACGTGCAGCAGTCCGGTGACGCCCTGCTCTCGGTGTTCGGCGGCCGCGCCGACCCGGCCCAGCTCCTCTCCTCGCTGTTCACCGCCGGCCCCATCCAGAACCCGGGCCGCCAGACCACCCCGAAGATCAACGACCTGGTGGCCAAGGCCAACGACCCCGGCACCCAGGCCGAGCGGGCGGTCGCCATGAAGGCCGCCGGCCAGGAGGTCCTGGAGGAGGCCATGAACCTGGTCCTGTACCACACGACCACCCCGCTGGCCTACCGCAAGCAGGTCCTGGGCGTGCAGTCGTGGCTGGGCGGCAAGCCCGAGTTCCGCGGCGTCGGCATCGCCAAGTGATCCGCTGACCCGACCGGCCCGAGGCTGATCCGAGGAGGAGTCGCCTGTCATGAAGAAGCTCATCGGCAGGCGGCTCCTGCTCACCGTCCCCCTGCTGTTCTTCGTCTCGTTGATCGTGTTCGGCCTGGCCCAGCTGGTGCCGGGCGACCCGGCCGTCACGATCGCGGGCGAGAACGCCACCCCCGAGCGCATCGAGGAGATCCGCGAGAAGCTCGGCATCAACGACCCGGCGCTCGTCCAGTACGGGCGCCTGGTCAAAGGGGTCGTCACCGGCGACCTCGGCAAGTCCCTCTACAGCGAGCAGAAGGTGGTCGACGCCATCACCACGGCGCTGCCCGTGACCCTCTCGCTGGCCGGCCTGGCGCTGTTCTTCGTTGCGCTGATCGGCATCCCCTTCGGCCTCTTCGCCGGCACCCGGCCGGGCTCGCTGGTCGACCGCGTCATCACCGTGGTCGCCGCCATGGGCGTGGCAGCCCCCGGCTACTGGGTCGGCATCATCCTCATCATCGTCTTCGGTCTCCGGCTGGAGTGGTTCCCGACCGGGCTCTACGTCAAGCTGACCGAGAACCCGCTGCAGTGGTTCCACCATCTGGTGCTGCCGGCCTTCGCGCTCTCGCTGGCGGGGATCGTGGAGGTGACCAGGCAGCTGCGCAGCTCCATGAAGGAGACGATGCTCACCGACTTCGTGCGCACCGCCAAGGCCAAAGGCCTCCGGGCCCGCTCCGTGGTGCTCAAGCACGCGTTCAAGAACGCCGCCGTCCCCACCGTCACCGTGCTCGGCCTGCAGGTGAACACCCTCCTCGGCGGCGCCATCGCCCTGGAGTTCGTGTTCGGCCTCTCCGGCGTCGGCGCCCTGGCGGTCCGGGCGGTCCAGAACCGGGACCTCCCCGTGCTGCAGGGCATCGTGATCCTGTCGGTGCTCGTGGTCACCATCTCCAACCTCCTCGTCGACCTCGTCTACGGATGGCTCAACCCCAAGGTGCGTGCCCAGTGAGCGAGACCTCCGCCCCGATCCCGACCGCCGCCCGGGTCCCCACCGGCCCCGACGTCTGGCGCCGCCACGCCGAGGAGCACGTCGTCGAGCAGACCCTCGACGAGTCGCGCCCGCCACGGTCGGCCCGTCAGCGCTTCGTGCGCCGCTTCGTCCGGCAATGGCCGGCGATGATCGCCCTGGTCTTCCTGGTGCTGATCGTCCTCGTCGCCATCTTCGCCCCGGCGCTGGCCCCCTTCGATCCGAACGCCAACGAGCCCGACAACTGGCTCGCCCCGCCCTCCAGCTACAACTGGCTGGGGACGGACCACCTGGGCCGCGACACCTACAGCCGCATGCTCTACGGCGCCCGGGTGTCGCTGCTGGCGGCCGTGCAGGCCGTCGGCATCGCCATGGTCCTCGGGGTGATCCCCGGCCTCGTCGCCGGGTACCTGGGCAGCTGGGTCGACGTCGTCGTGATGCGCTTCGCCGAGACGATCATGACGTTCCCCCCGCTGCTGCTGGCCATCGCCATCGTGGCCGTCCGCGGGCCCGGCCTCACCAACGCCATGCTCGCCGTCGGCATCGTGTTCGCCCCGCGCTTCGCCCGGCTCGTGAGAGGCCTGGTGCTCTCCGTGCGCGAGGAGACCTTCATCGAGGCGTCGAGGTCCATCGGCACGCCCACCTCCCGGATCCTGCGCCGCCACGTGCTGCCCAACATCCTCTCGCCGCTGGTGGTGCAGATCTCCCTGGCCCTCGGGTTCGCCATGCTCGCCGAGGCGGCCCTGTCGTTTCTCGGCCTGGGCGTGCGCCCGCCCGCCGCCTCGTGGGGCGCCCTGCTGCAGGTCGCCTACTCCAACATCAGCCGCAACTACTTCCAGGCCGTTCCGCCCGGCGTGGCGATCATGCTCTGCGTGCTCGCCTTCAACGTGCTTGGCGACGGCATCCGCGACTCGCTCGGCAAGGAGATCCGCCGTGGCAAGTGACCCCGGCACCGGCCATGACGTGATCCTCGAGGTCCGCGACCTCGCCGTCGACTTCTACACCGAGCACGGCTGGGACCGGGTGGTCGACAGCGTGAGCTTCGACGTGCGCCGGGGCGAGACCCTCGGCCTCGTCGGCGAATCCGGCTCGGGCAAGAGCGTGAGCTGCATGGCCCTGACCTCACTCATCCCCATGCCACCGGGCCGCATCGCCGGCGGCACCGTCCGCCTCGGGGGCCGCGACCTCGTCGGGCTCGACCCCCGCGAGCTGGAGTCGATCCGGGGCGCCAAGGTGGCGAACATCTTCCAGGAGCCGATGACCTCGCTGAACCCGGCCTTCACGGTCGGCGAGCAGATCGCCGAGATGGTGCGCCGCCACCAGGGCAAGAACCGCACCGACGCCTGGGACCACGCCGTAGCGATGCTCGAACGGGTCGGGATCCCCAATGCCCGCCTGCGCGCCCGTGAGTACCCGCACCAGTTCTCCGGGGGCATGCGCCAACGGGTGATGATCGCCATGGCGCTGTCGTGCGACCCCGAGCTCCTCATCGCCGACGAGCCCACCACCGCGCTCGACGTCACCATCCAGGCGCAGGTGCTCGACCTCCTCAAGGAGATGCAGGCCGAGACCCGCATGGCCGTGATCTTCATCACCCACGACCTCGGCGTGGTGGCCAACATCTGCGACCGGGTGGTCGTGCTCTACGGCGGCCGGGTGATGGAGGAGGCTCCCATCGAGGAGCTCTACCTCCGTCCCTCCCACCCCTACACCGAGGGCCTGCTGACGGCCATGCCCCAGCTCGGGGCCCGGTCGGGCCGTCTGGCCTCGATTCCGGGTTCGCCCCCGATGCCCTCGGCACGGCCCGAGGGCTGCGTGTTCGCCCCCCGCTGCCCCTACGCCGTCGACCGCTGCCGCACCGGCGGGATCGACCTCGTGGAGCTCGGCCGGGGGCGCTTCTCCCGCTGTGTGCGCACCTCCGAGCTCGAGCTGATGGGCACCTCCTGATGAACGCCAACCCTGCTCCCGCCGACGCCTCCGAGCCCCTGCTGCGGGTACGGGACCTCCGCGTGTCGTTCCGAGCCAAGGCCCGGGGCCGGCGCGTCATGGCCGTCAACGGCGTCTCGTTCGACGTCGGGCGCGGCGAGACCGTCGGGCTCGTCGGTGAGTCGGGCTCGGGCAAGTCCACGATCGCCCGGGCGATCATGCGGCTCATCCCGGCCGACGGGGGGACCGTCCAGCTCGACGGGACCGATCTGCTCAGCCTCGACAACCGGCAGCTGCGCAGCGCCCGCCAGCACGTGCAGATGGTCTTCCAGGACCCGTACTCCTCGATGAACCCCTCGATGGTGGTCTCCGAGATCATCGGCGAGCCGCTGGCTGTCCAGGCCGGCATGCCGCGGGCCCAGCGCGAAGCCCGCGTGGCCGAGCTCCTCGAGGCCGTGGGCCTCTCCCGCCGCCATCGGGAGCGCTACCCCTACGAGTTCTCCGGCGGCCAGCGCCAGCGAATCGCCATCGCCCGCGCCCTGGCCAACAACCCCAAGCTCGTGATCCTCGACGAGGCCGTCTCCGCCCTCGACGTGTCCACCCAGAACCAGATCATCAACCTCCTCGAGGACCTCCAGGAGCAGATGGGTGTCTCGTTCCTGTTCATCGCCCACGACCTCGCCGTCGTTCGCCACATCGCCCGTCGGACCGTGGTGCTGTACCTCGGCCGGGTGATGGAGGACGGCCCCTCCGAGCGCATCTTCGAGTCGCCGGCCCATCCCTACGCCGACGCACTGCTGTCAGCGGTTCCCGTGCCCAACCCGGTCATCGAGAAGCAGCGCTCCCGGATCGTGCTGCTCGGCGAACCGCCGGATCCGACGGCCCTGAAGCCCGGCTGCCCGTTCGTGGGCCGCTGCCGCTACGCCATGGACATCTGCTCCTCCACGATGCCCGAGCCCACGCCCGTCGACGGTGGCGGTGTGGTGGCCTGCCACCTGCAGACCAGCGGACCGACGCTCGGGGGCCGCTCCGTGGTCGACCTGCGCGTCGCTCGCGGTTAGCGACCTCCCCGGGGCCGCGCCCTGGCCCATCCGGCCCATCCGGCCCCGCCGCCACGCCGGAACCCCGGACGTCCGGGTGGGTTCATCGGCCCATCGCCGAGGGGGGAACGTCCGAAATGACCATCAAGGCCCCTGCTGCGCGGCCGATGAGACGATCCGGATGCCTCAGCGCCTTACTCGCCGGTGGATCGTCGCGCTCGGGGCGGCGGGCCTCGCGGGCTGCGCCATCGTGCCGACGACCGGCATCTGGCCCGGGAGCCTGCCGGGAGCCGAAGGGGGCATGGGACCGATCCGGGTCGTGGTCGGTCTGGTCGCGTTCGCCGTGCTCATCGCCCGTGTGCGCGCCGAGTGGCGTTCGAGCCACCCCACGGGCCGGCCGGACCGGGGGGCGTGGGAGCGGTGGACCGCCGCGCTCGGCTTCGTCCTCGTCGGCGACGTGACCCACGTGGTCACGCCCCCGGAGGCGTGGTCGTGGCTGCTCATCCCCTACGCACTAGCCGCAGCGGCGGCGTACTCCGGCCTCTACCGGCTCTGCGAAGTCCCCACTGGATTCCACCAACGGCTCCGGGAGGCCTTCGAGTCGGTCCTGATCACCATCGGGTTCCTGATCGTCGCCTGGGTGGCGGGAGTCGGCCATGCCGTGGGCAGGTCGGCCGAGCCCATCGCCGATCAGGTGGCATCCATCGCCGGGCCCGCTGTCGCCCTGCTCGTCTGCACGTCGTCACTGCTGCTGCTCCTGCGCACGCCCCCGGGCAACCGGGCCAGCCTGTCCTGCCTGGCTGCCGGTGCGGCGGCGATGACGGTCACCGAGGCCGTCTACGGCCTGGCCGCACTGGCAGGATCGGCTCCCCGGGGCTTCACCGGGTTCCTGGCCTCGGCCGCGACGGTGTTCGCCTACACCGGCTACGGGATCGGGGCCACGCTGCCCGCCAGTCGGCCCGTCGAGCGTCTCCCCGCCCCGACGCCGGGCGTTCGCGTCGGCAGCCGACTGTGGCTGGCGCCGTCAGCGGCGGCGCTCGGACTGGCCCTTCCGGCGCTCTGGACGGGAACGGTGGACAAGGCGCTGCTGGCCATCTCCGGCAGCGCCATCGCCGTGCACCTCATGCACCAGCTGTTCATGGTGGTCGAGAACCAGCGACTCGTGGAGGACCTCGACGGTCGGGTCGCCGAGCGGACCGCCGAGCTGGCCGGCCGCGAGCGCTACTACCGGAGCCTCTACGACAACGCCGCCGACGTCGTCGCCGTCATCGCCCCCGACGGGCGGTTCCGGGACCACACGCCCTCGTTGACCACCGTGCTCGGATGGAGCTCGGGCGACCTGATCGGGCGCCGTGTCGACGACCTCTTCGCCAGCCTCGGATGCGACCAGGCCCTCGCCGCCTACCTGCGGGTCCGGGTGGGACAGGCGACGACGGAGAGCGTGAGGGACCGCCTGCCGCACACCGACGGCTCCAGCCGCGACGTCGAGATCCACCTCTCCAATCACCTCGACGATCCCGTCATCAACGGCGTGGTCGCGACGTGCAGGGACATCACGGCGCGGTGCCGGCTCGAGGAGGAGCTGCTGCACCAGGCCTTCCACGATCCGCTGACGAGCCTGGCCAACCGGGCGCTGTTCCGCTCGACGGCCGAGCGCTCGATGCGCATCGCCTCCGCCCGCGGCCAGACGGTGAGCGTCCTGCTCCTCGACCTGGACGGCTTCAAGGGCGTCAACGACACCTTCGGTCATCCCGTCGGGGACGATCTCCTCATCGAGTTCGCCCAGCGGATGTCCGGCATCGCCCGCCTCGAGGACACCGTGGCCCGGCTCGGTGGTGACGAGTTCGCCTTCCTCGTCGAGCCCGGTCTCGATCCCGACGTCGTCGCCGACGCCGTGCTCGCCCAACTCGATGCCCCCTTCTCGGTCGAGGGCCGCGACGTGGCGGTGTCGGCCAGCATCGGCATCGCCGACAGCACCCACGCCGAGACCGTCGACGACCTCCTCCGCAACGCTGACGTCGCCATGTACGAGAGCAAGCAGCAGGGACCTGCCTGCCGGGCCGTGCGCTTCGAGCCCTCGATGCACGAGGCGTCGGTCCGCCGCCTCCAGACGCTCACCGACCTGCGTCACGCCCTCGACGGTGACGGGCTCGACGTGTGGCTCCAGCCCGTCGTCGATCTGCGGTCCCGGGCCGTCATCGGCTACGAGGCGCTGGTGCGATGGAACCACCCGGAGCGGGGCCTGGTCTACCCGGGCGAGTTCATCGGCCTGGCCGAGGACAGTGGGCTCATCGGACGCGTCGGCGACTTCGTCCTGCGACACGCCGTGGGCCTCCTCGCCGAACACCGACATGCGGGAGGTGCACCGAGCTGGGTGAGCGTCAACATCTCGGCCCGCCAGTTCGACGACCCCGAGCTGGCCGACCAGATCCAGGCGATCCTGGAGCAGGCCGGTCTGGATGCCGACGCCCTGACCATCGAGATCACCGAGAGCACCGTCATGCGCGACCCCGAGGCGGCCCGGCTCCAGCTCGGGCGCCTGACCGAGCTCGGGGTTCGGGTCGCGCTCGACGACTTCGGGACCGGCTACTCGTCCCTGGCGGCGCTCGCCCGCTTCCCGCTGGACGTGCTCAAGGTGGACCGCTCGTTCGTCGCCGCCCTCGGCGACGACAGCGTGTCGGCCGAAGCGCTGCTCGCCGCCATCGAGGAGATCGCCCGGGCCCTCGGGCTCCGGCTCGTCGCCGAGGGCGTGGAACGTGAGGAGGAGCGGGAGGCGCTCCAGGCCCTCGGGTTCTCCTTCGGGCAGGGCTACCTGTTCGGAGGAGAACCCGAGGGCCT
>JBIKWW010000393.1:0-3834 GCA_044356125.1 Acidimicrobiia bacterium | reverse complement strand
GGTCCGGGCCCTGGGCACCGGGTCGCGCTGGCGGGAGAGCGAATGGCTGAGCGTGGAGGCCGACGAGTCCGACGGGTCGCACCTGCGCTTCCGCGCCGAAGCGGCGCTCGTCACCAACGTGGAGCCCGACCACCTCGACTACTGGGGTGACGTCGCCGCCATGGAAGCGGGCTTCGCCGCCTTCCTCCGTCAGGCCACGACGCGCCTGGTGTGCGCCGACGACCCCGGAGCGGCCCGGGTGGCGGCCCAGCTGCGCTCGGAGGGGCTCGACGTGCGGGGCTACGGCTTCCACGCGGAGGCCGACTACCGCATCGAGGGGTTCGCCGTCACCGGGCTGCATTCGGCCTTCAGCGTGGTGCACGACGGATCGGTGCTGTGCCCGGTCTCCCTGGCCGTGCCCGGCCGCCACAACGCTGCCAACGCCACCGGGGTGATCGCCCTCGCCCACCTCCTCGGCATCGATGCGTCGGTCGCCGCCGCGGCCCTGGAGGGGTTCGGTGGCGTCGCCCGGCGGTTCGAGTTCCGGGGCGAGGCGCGCGGCGTCACCTTCGTCGACGACTACGCGCATCTCCCGACCGAGGTGGACGCTGCCGTCTCCGCCGCTGCCGCCGGGGGCTGGGCCCGGGTGGTCGCCGTGTTCGAACCGCACCGCTACACCCGGATCCGTGACGTCGGTGCCGACTTCGCCACCGCGTTCGACGGCGCCGACGTCGTCGTCGTCACGGGCCTCTACGCCGCTGGGCAGGCGCCCATCGCCGGGATCGACCACACGGTGGTCAGCGACGCCGTGCGACGGGCCCGACCCGGCCTCACCGTCATCGACGCCCCCACGAGGAGCGATCTCGTCGCGCTCCTCACGAGCGGCCTGCTGCGCGCCGGTGATCTCGTGCTGACCATGAACGCCGGTGATCTCACGACGCTGCCCGACGAGGTCCTCGCCCACCCGTGGAGCCGGGGATGACGGGACCCGCCCCCATCGGCGGTGCCGTGGGCGGCCCCTTCGCCGGGCCGCTCGCCGGGCCGCTCGCCGAGGCGCTGGCCCGAGTGCTCACCGAGGCCGGCATCGCGGTGCGGCGCGACGTGGTGCTGGCCCCCTTCACCACCTTCCGCATCGGTGGGCCGGCGGCGCTCATGGCAACCGTGGCCGACGCTGCGCAACTGGCTGCCCTGGCCCGCATCGCCGCCCGGGCGGGCTGTCCCGGCGTGCTCGTCATCGGCCAGGGATCGAACCTGCTCGTCGCCGACGAGGGCGTCGACGGGCTCGTGGTCCGCCTCGACCCGACCGGGTTCGGGGACATCCGCATCGACCCCGACCCCGACCACCCGGAGCGCCGCGTCGTGCGGGCCGGTGGAGCGGTCAAGTTGCCCGTGCTGGCCCGAACCTCCGTGGCCGCCGGATGTGCCGGGCTGGAGTGGCTGGTCGGGGTCCCGGGAAGCGTCGGAGGCGCCGTGCGCATGAACGCCGGCGGCCACGGCAGCGACATGGCCGCGTCGATCATCAGTGCGCATATCATCTCCCTCGACACCGGAGACGACCGCCGGGTGCCGCTCGAGGAGCTGCACCTGGCCTATCGCCGCTCCGCCGTCGGCGACGCCGACGTCGTCGTCGACGGCGACCTGTGTTGTCGCTCCGGTGACCGTGCGGCGGGGGAGCGCGAGCTCGCCGAGATCGTCCGCTGGCGCCGTGAGCACCAGCCGGGAGGGGCCAACTGCGGCTCGGTGTTCACCAACCCGCCGGGGGACAGCGCCGGGCGGCTCATCGACGCGGCCGGGCTCAAGGGTCACCGCATCGGCGGTGCGTGGGTGTCGGACAAGCATGCCAACTTCATCCAGGCCGATCCCGGAACCCGGGCCACCGACGTGTGGGCCCTGATCGAGCACGTTCGTGCCGTCGTGCACGCCGGAACCGGCATCGTGCTGCACCCCGAGGTCCGCACCGCCGGACGCTTCCCCGCCCTGCGTTCCCTCGTTCCCGACGACCCCAGGAAGTGACGCCATGACGATCATCGAGGAACCTCGCGGCCTGGCCCGCGGCGCCGATCCCGGGGATCGGGGGGACTGGTCCGAGTGGTCGGACTGGTCCGACGGGTCCGACGGGTCCGACGGCTCCGATGCCGCTCACGACCAGGGCCCTGCTGCTGCATCCGATGAGGTCCCCCGCGCCGCCGAGCGCGCCGCCGATGCCGCCACCGCCACACCCGCCGCCGAGCCGGCCGGTCCGGTGGGTGGGCCCCGGCCGTCGCGCTGGAGCGCCGCGCTCGACTGGGTGGCGGCACCGGCGGACACGCCCCGGTTCGGGGTACGGGCCACCCGCGTGCCGTCGGCCACCGGGCCCCGCCGACCGCGTCCCGCTCGCCGTGACCGGACCGACGCCGTCCACGGTGCGACGAGCGCGGCCGCGACCGGCCGAACACCCCGGGAACGGCCGGCCGTGGGGCAGTTGGCGCCCGATCCGCGCATCGCCGAACGGCGCCGCCGCGTCGAGCAGGAGGCCGAGCACGAGGCACAGGAGCGGCGGTCGTCGCGCTGGATCGCCGTCGGGGTGCTGACCGGACTGCTCGCCGTGGTCGTGGGCGGGGTGGCACTGCTCATGCGGTCACCGCTGCTCGAGGTCAGGACGATCTCCGTCGACGGAGCCGCCATGACGGGAGCCGAAGCGGTGGTCACGGCCGGAGGGGTGCGCATCGGCGACTCGATGTTCCGCGTCGACACCGGTGCCGTCGCCCGTCGCATCAGCGACCTCGACACCGTCGCGACGGCCCGGGTGGAGCGGAAGTGGCCCGACTCCCTGCGGATCGTCGTGACCGAGCGCATCGCCGTCGCCGCCGTTCGCGCCGGAGACCTCTGGCTGACCGTCGACCGTGACGGAGCCGTGCTGACGACCGTCGTGAGTGCCCCATCGCTGGTCCGCCTCACCGTCTCCGAGCCCATGGTGGTGGCCTCGGGGAGCACGCTGCCGTCGGCGCTGTCGCCCGTCGACGCTCGCGCCGCGGCGCTCGTCGCCGATCTTCCCGACGCCGTCCGCCGCCGCCTCGACCCGGTCCGGGTCGAGCGGGGTTCGGTGGTGGGGACCGTCACCACGGCGGGGGCGCGGATCGAGGTCGTCTTCGGTCGTCCCGACGACGCCGTCGCCAAGGGGCGGGCGCTGCTGACCGTCCTGCAGGGCGCCGACCCCGACTCCATCCGCCTGCTCGACCTCAGCGTGCCCGACGTTCCGATCGTCACCCGCCGCTGACGACGCGCGACCTCGGATCGCTGGGGCGGATCAGTCGTCGAGGCTGATGCGGAGACGGTTCCCGCCGCCCTCCGGCGCAGCAATCTCGACCACCCGCTCGGCCACGTCGTCGAACTCGGTCCGCAGCGCCCGCGACATGACCGCGTGCTGGAGGTACAGGGTGGCGATGTAGGTGAGCTCGAGGAGCTCCACGTCGTCGAGATGGGACCGCAGCGCATCGACGAGGGCGTCGGGCACGCGGCCGAGGTCGTAGACGAGCGCGTCGGCATAGGCCAGGACCAGTCGTTCGACGGGACTCCAGCAGTCGGCCGCCGCCCAGTGCGCGACCGCCGAGATGCGTTCCTCCGATACTCCGAGGCCGCGCAGCGACTTGCAGTGCTGGCTGAAGACGAACTGGCTCTGCGCCGCCCACCCGACCCGTGTCTGGGCCAGCTCGCGCAGCACCGGGTCGAGACGGCGACGCGGGCTGCGGTACAGGCCGAAGCCGTCCACCGCGTGCTGGAGCACGTCGGGGGAGTTGGCGAACACCGTCCACCAGTCCCCGGGGGTGCCGGTCTCGGTGCCCGGCTCCTCGACCGGGTCCCGTCCCCCGAAGAGCC
>JBIKWW010000392.1:0-3839 GCA_044356125.1 Acidimicrobiia bacterium | reverse complement strand
GAATCGGCCCCGGTTGGTGACCAGGATCCGGGACCGGCTCATGAGCGACGCCATGTGGCGGCCGTGGTCCTCGGCCGAGGCGATCGGGCCGTTCATGGTGGTGCACAGGTACCAGCGGTCGGCGTCGTCGGCCCAGCGGGTGAGGGCACGGTCCTGGGCCGGGGACCGCCGACCGACGTTGAAGACGTCGATGGGGCGCTCCTGGTGGGACCGGGGCCGGGCCAGGGAGAGGTCGACCGGCCACGGGACGAACCGCACCGGGGCGGGGACGATCGCCGCGAGCGCCTCGACGGAGCGGAGGTGGTGGGTGACGACCAGGTCCGCCCGGGCGTGGAGGGCATCGACGATCACCCGGTTCTCCGGGATGTCGCCCGGCCACATCTCGCCGTGGACGACCACGAGCCGCCGGGCCCGCCGGAGCCCGTCGACCAGCCCCAGCAGCTCGTGGGCGTCACCGAAGTCGTGGACGACGACGAGGAGGAGGTCGAGATCGGGCAGCGGTCCGTCCAGCTCCCGCACGGTGCCGAACCGCCGGGCCACCCGGTTGGCGACGGCGCCGTGGCCGATGAGGCGTTCGAGCCGGGAGGACACGGGCCGGCTGAGGATGCGCACGGCACCGACCTCGTCCACCAGCATCGAGCACAGCCGCCACCAGTGGACGGTCCAGGCGCGCCGGTCGAACTCGACGGGCAGGACCACCCCGATGCGGGGTGCGCTGCCGGGTCCGGTGCTGGTTGCCACCACGTCACGAACCCTCCCCGCCGGGGCGACCCCGCGTCAAGGGCTGGAGGGCCCAGCCCGGTGGGCCCACCCGGCGCTCAGAGCAGGCCGGCGATGAAGTCCGCGTACTGGTTCCCGACGACCGACCAGGAGAACCGCGACCGTACCGCGTCCGTCTCCTCGACCGGGCGCCGGGGCGCTCTCCCCTGATCGTCGAGGGGAGCGGCGACCCGGGCCAGCGCGTCGCGCACGGCCTCGGCGTCGTCGGTGTCCACCAGCTCGGCCGATACGCCCTCGAAGATCCAGCGGGTCAGGCGGGAGGCGTGGGCGATGACGGGCAGTCCGCAGGCCGCCGCCTCGATGTAGATGTTCCCGAAGGACTCCTCCCGGGAGAAGTGCAGGAGGGCGTCGGCCGAGCGGTAGGCGTCGGGCATGGCGGAGGGCTCGACGACGTGGCGTTCGAAGCGGTCGCCGAAGGCGTCCCGGCCGGCCTGCTCGACCTCGGCGCGGAGGGGTCCGTCGCCGAGCACGACCACGGACCCGGCCGCCGAGCCCCGCAGCGTTTCGATGGCCTCGGTCACCCGCTTGGTGGCGATGAGGGCGCTGACGATCAGCACCAGCGGTCGGGGCAGGTGGGGCCACAGCGTGGCCGGGCCGGGTGTGAACCGGTCGGCGTCGATGCCGTTGGGGATGAGCGCCGAGGGCCAGCGGTCGCGGTTGCGGTCGTAGTAGTCCGGGTGGGTGCACACGAGGCCGTCGGCCCGGAAGAACCGGTACTCGGCGTCGCGGTGCTGCGGGGCCCAGTCGCCGTTCTGGGTGACGAACACGTGGGGAACCCCCCGTCGCCGCACCGCCCACGACTCCCAGGGGTAGCCGCACACCAGCGTGTAGTCGGGCCGCTCGCGGCGCGTCGCGGCCCAGGCCCCGGGAAGGAACGTGAGGCCCTCGTAGGACCCTTCGTGCCGAAGCGGGGGGACGTGCGGCCAGCGCTCGAACCGGCGCCGGTCGATCACCTTGACCCGGCGGTAGCGGTACGGCGCCGGGGCGGGCGGGCCCGAGCCGATCATGACGACGTCGTGGCCGTGGCCGGCGAGCTGCGTGCCGATGGCCTGCAGGGCCACCTCCGAGCCCCGGTTGACGCGGTGGAGGCCGGACACGGCGATGAGCCCCCGGGGACCGCCGCTCACGGCCGTGCTCCCCGGGGAACGGCGGCCGAGCCGGGCGGCACCGCGGCGGCCAGGGCGGCGACCCGCGCCGCGGTGTCGGGGCGGGGCGTCCAGCCCAGGAGGTCCCGGGCGAGGTCGTTGGGGTAGCGCAGCGGCGCCCACCGGGCGATCTGGCGGGAGCTGCTGAGGATCTCGGGCAGTCGGCCCCGGCCGCCGAACAGCACGGCGTTGGCCCGGGCCGCCGACCATCCGGCGAGGCGCACGACGGTCCAGGGGACCGGGAGCCGCCGGGCGTCCGTACCGGCCGTGAGGAGCCGGTGGAACGCCCCGTAGGTGAGGGGATCGTCGTCGACGACGTTCACCACCCGCCCCGCAGCCGACTCGCTGGTCAGGGCCCGGGCGAGGGCGTCGGCGGCGCTGTCGACGTGCACGAGCCGCATGCCCGAACGGGGGGCGAGCACGAGGTCGACCCCAGCCACGGTCATGGCCGCACCCCGGTCCCAGGTGCGGCCGGGACCGTAGACCGCGCCGGGGCGCACCATGACGAAGGGCAGGCCGGAGGCGGTGACGAGGCCCTCCTGCAGGAGCTTGGCCCGGGAATAGGCGTCACGGCGGCCGACGTCGGACTCGAGCGGGGTCTGCTCGTCGAGCACACCGCGGCGCAGGGCCGCCTCGAAGTCGTAGACGCTCATGGAGCTGACCAGCACGAACCGTTCCACGGGGTGGTCGCCGAGGACGCGCAGCACGTTCTCGGTCCCGACGACGGTCCCCTGGAACTGCTGGACGAACCCGCCGCCCATCTGGGCGGCGGCGTGCACGACGCCGGTGATGCGGGGAAGCCCGTCGCGCCAGCGGTCGGGCTGGCGGACGTCGCCGCGCACGACGAGGACCCGGCCGCGACCGGCCGGGCCGAAGTCGGGCTCGGCGCCTGCCGGGCGCACGAGGGCGACGACGTCGTGACCGGCGGCGGCCAGCGCGACGACGGCGGCACGGCCGACGAAGCCCCCCGCCCCGGTGACGAGCACGCTCACGCCGATCCCCCCACCCGGTCCCCATCCGGCCGGTCCCCATCCGGCCGGTCGGGCTGCCCGGTGCCCGATCCCTGCCCGGCGCCCGATCCCTGTCCGGTGCCTGACGGGTCGCGCAGGGCGACGAGGCCGTCCACCAACCGGGCCGTGGCCAGGGCACGACCGCGGTCGACCCACGGGGCCTCGGAGGTGGAGCGGTGCCGGTAGTACTCCTCGAGCATGTTCTGGATGCCGTGGTACACGGAGCGCTGCAGGACCTTGTCCCGCAGCGTGCGGCCCGCCGCCCGGATCAGCCCGGCACCCGACACGGCTCGCTCCAGGGCCACCTTGGCCCCCGCGTACCGCCCGCCCTCGCGGCGCTCGTAGTCGTTGAACAGGTCGGTCTCCACCGAGCCACGCGTGCCCCGGACCACGAGCCGCAGGGCGTCGGGAACGAGCTGGGACTCGAAGCGGAGACGGCCGACGACCGGGCCCGCGAACACCAGCGCGTCCATGCGGTCCGTGCCCAGCAGTTCGTTGCCCGACTGGTTCCACATCCGGCCGACGACCCTGTCGACCGGATGGCCCGCCAGTTCCAGGAAGACGTAGGCGAAGTGGGGCAGCAGATCATGCAGCGCCCCACCGCCGAAGTGGGGGGCGGGGACCAGGTTGGGGTCCCCGAACACGTCGTCGAAGGCCGCCATCGACATGAGGATGTCGACCTCGTGGACGACCCCGAGCTCACCCGCAGCAATCGCCGCCCGCAGCCGGCGGACCGGGTCGTTCCACAGGTAGTTCCGGGTCTCGGCCACGCTCACGCCACGCGCCTCGGCGCGGTCGATGAGGGCCTCGAGGGTGGCCGCCGTCGGGGTGATGGGCTTCTCGCACAGCACGTGGGCGCGGCGGTCGATCCAGGCCGCGGCGAGCGCCTCGTGGGTGTGGGGCG
>JBIKWW010000391.1:0-3841 GCA_044356125.1 Acidimicrobiia bacterium | reverse complement strand
TCCGCACGGTCATCGACCCCGCCGACCTGCGATGGCTGTGGCTCAGCCACACCGACCCGGACCACATCGGCTCCATCCCATCGCTGCTCGAGCAGGCCCCGCGGATGCGGGTGATCACCACGTTCTTCGGGATGGGAATCCTCAACCTGTGCGCGCCCCTGCCTCCCGACCGGGTCAACTTCGTGAACCCCGGCGAGCACCTCGTGCTGAGCGACCGAACCCTCACCGGCGTCAAGCCCCCGGCCTACGACAACCCGGTGTCGACGGGCTTCCGCGACGACCGCACCGGCATCTTCTTCAGCTCGGATTCCTTCGGCGCCCTCCTCCCCGAGGTGCCCGAGCGAGCCGACGAGATCGATCGCGCCGTACTGCGCCAGGGACAGGTCCGCTGGGCCACGGTCGACTCGCCGTGGCTGCACGACATCGACACCGCGTCCTACGCGCGGACACTCGACAGCATCCGGCGTCTCGAACCGACGATGGTCCTCAGCGGCCACCTGCCACCCGCGTCGGGCGCGATGCTCGACTTCCTCCTGGGGTCGCTGGCCGAGGTGCCGGGTGCCGACCCGTTCGAGGCCCCCACCCAGGCCGCCCTCGAGGCGATGCTGGCCCAGGCCATGGCCGGAGCCCCGAACTGAGTGTCGGCATGCATCGTCCCGGCGGTGCCGTCGGAGACCTGTCCCACATCCGACGCACGAGACGACGCGCGTCGCCGTTACGGTGCCACCGGCGCATCAGTCACCGGCGCATCAGTCAGTGGCGCATCAGTCAGTGGCGCATCCGTCCGTCTCGGGTGAGCTCGGCGTCCATGCCCGGTCGATAGACGGCGACGCCGTTCTTCCCGGCGGCCTTGGCCTGATACATGGCGACGTCGGCCCGGCGGAGCAGCTCCTCGGCCCCGACCGAACGGTCGCTGACGACGACGACGCCGACGCTGGCACCGACCTGGAACTCGACCCCGGCGCTCGCGATGGGCTGCTGCAGGGCCCGCACGATGCGGCGGGCGGCCTCCACGGGCCCACCCACCCCCTCGCACTCCACGAGGACGGCGAACTCGTCGCCGCCGAACCGGGCCACGGTTTCCGCCTCCCGGACCGTGGCCTGCAGCCGTTCGGAGACCTCGATGAGCAGGGCATCGCCGGCACTGTGCCCGCGGGTGTCGTTGACCAACTTGAAGTCGTCGAGGTCGACGAACAGCACACCGATCCACGAGCGGCCGTCCCTTCGGAGCATGACCTGGTTGAGCCGGTCGATGAACAGGTCTCGGTTGGCGAGGCCGGTCAGGCTGTCGTGGAAGGCCTGGTAGGCGAGCTGGATCTCGAGCGACCGGCGCTCGGTGACGTCGCGGATGAGCAGCAGGGCCTCGTCGTCGGAGCACCGCACGACCCGGGCTTCGAGGTAGCTGGGGACACCGTTGAGGTGGCGCTCGGTGTCGAACGACTGAGTCGTGCCTGAGGCGAAGGCACGGTGGAGGGCGCCGATGAGGTGGTCTGCGAGCTCGGGGAACGAGGCACCGGCCTCCACCCCGACGAGCGGCCCTCCCCCGGCGTGGCGACCGGAGCAGCGGTCGTCGAGGATCACGCCGTTGCGGTCGAGCCGCAGCAGCAGGTCGGGGAGGGCGTCGAGGTCGCGGGCCAGGGCCCGTTCGGCCTCCGCCAGCCGGACCCGCTCCGCCTCGATCTCCTGGAGCCGGTCGGCCAGGCGGCGCACGTCTGCCATGGCGGTGGCCTGGGCCTGGGCGAGGATGGCGAAGTCCGGCGTGGGGTCGTGCGGCGCGAAGTCCGAGAGATGGAGGCCGAGCTGCTCGAGGTGGCTCGGATCGGTCACCCACGGGGAGATGAGCAGCGCGAGCAGTTCGGCGCGGCGCTCGCGAGCGGCGGGAATGACCTGACAACGCAGGATCACCTCGCTGCCCAGAAGAGCGAAGAGGGTCAAGGACCCCTGGAGGGCATCGAGGGTGTCGCCGGTCAGCGGCTGCGGCGGGGCGATCAGCTGGAGGTGGTCGGTCAGGACGGTACCGCGCGCCACGTGCGGAGCGAGGCGGGCCATCGACCGGCCGACGCCGTCGACGACGAGGTCCCGATCGACGACGAGGTGGAACGGGAACGCGGCGTCGAGCAGGGCGCGCGTCGGGTCATGGGCGTTCACGCCGGCGTCCATGTGTCCGTGGTCAGGCCCTCCGGGATGGCGGCGTGGGTGTTGAGCGCGGCCTCGGTCGTCGCCGCTCCGAGCACGACGGCGAACACCTCATGGGTCGCCTCGTGGGCGGTGCCGGTGCCGGTCCGGGTGGTGGCGATCGGGATGCGCTCCACCGTGATGTCCTGCCCCAGGAGGTCACCGAGGCCTCGGAGCAGGCCGACGACCATCGCCCCAAGCCCCGTCCGGTGGCTGTGGTAGTGGACGAGCAGGCGGTCGGGTCCGTCGTCTTCGACCCGGAACGACGGCGGGCGCAGGGCCGGCATCATCAGCCGGATCCGCGCATGGAGCTGGCCCAGGTTGGCGAGGAAGGTGCGGACGTCGGACCCGGCCGCGGTGAGGAGGGACCCGTAGCCCTCGCGTCCCGTGTACAGGATCCAGTGTCGGCCGAAGGTCTCGAGGATGTCGTCCTCGGGCATCCCGAGCACCTCGCTCGCCGCAGTGACGAGCCGGTAGGTGACGGCGTCGTCGTAGGGGTCGAGCGAAATGAAGGTCGGCAAGTCGACCTCGGCGCGCGTGCGGATCGTCTCCCACATCTCGGGCCCGCCGATGCTGGTCGCGAGATCCTCGATCGCCTTGTTGACAATGCCGTACACCGTGACCTCCGTCCCCCGTTCTTGATCGGCAGGACCGACGCCGTCCCTGAGTGGGTCTCCAGGCCCATTGACCGGGCGGTCCGATGACACGGGAGGTCCGCGCCGCCAGGTGGATCGGGGGTGAGCGGCTGGCCGCGGATCCGTCCGCCGTCGCCGTCGTCCTTCAGTTGCGGGTGATCAGGGGGCCCATGCCCGATCGTGCGTTGGCGCCCCACCGGATGCATCGACCGGCCCGGCCGGCGCGTCGGGTTCCGCCAGCCGCAGCTCGCGGAACGCGAGGAAGACCGGGAACGCGAACGCGAAGGCGATCACGAACGTCGAGACGATCAGCACGATGGTGCTGCGCATGCGGAGCCGGGCGCCCTCGACCGCCATGAAGAGCACACCGGTCACCGCAGCGACGATCAGGTCGATTCCGAACGACGTCGAGGCGGAGTTCGCGAATCCGGCCCGGACGTAGTCGGCCAGGTCGAATCCGTTCTGACTGTCACTCCACTGCGAATTGAACCGGTACGTGAGGAGCCCGCCGACGACGCCGGCGACCAGGTAGACGGCCACCCGGATGGTCGCTGCACGGGAGAGGCGCGGTCGGCGGCGGGTCACAGCGGGTTCCCGGCCATGGCATTGGCGAACGCCGAGACGACCGCACCGACCCACAGGATCGTGGCGGCCCAGGTGACCCCGGCGGCGATCGGCCGTTTGCCCCAACGCCGGTCAGCCGCCCATCCCACCAACGGCAGCACGAAGATGGAGTGGAGCGCGAGGAAGTGCGCGATGCGCAGATCCCCGACGCTGGTGGACCATCCGAGCACGGGCAGTCCGTGGGGGTCCCCCGTGGCCTCACCGACCAGGTGGCTCCCGCTGGAGGCCATGAGCCACCCGGTCATGCCGCCGAGGAGCCCGGCAATGAACAAGCCGGCCGACCAGCCGACCCGTCGGGCGCCGGCGAGCACGCCGCTGCGCCACACCATGGCCCCGGTGACCGCCGCGGTCGACACGAGCAGGACCGCCCCGACCCCCATCAGCGAGAACCAGGCGGCATCGGCCGA
>JBIKWW010000042.1:0-13322 GCA_044356125.1 Acidimicrobiia bacterium | reverse complement strand
GTCCGCCGGGCACGCGTCCCTGCAGCCCGGGGTCGGGGATGGTGGTTCCGCGTGGTGTCGGGGTCGGGATGCGGGGAAGTGCCAGCGGCGCCGGCCACGGATTCGAGGGTAGTCCCGGACGGTCCGCAGCGGTGGCATTCCCGCAGGTCAGCAGGGCCCGCGCCGACAGCGACGGCCCGAATCCCACCGTTCGTGACCCTTCGTGACCGTTCGTGACCGTGGATGGACCGTGGGCGGACGGCGTGGTCGATGCGGCCGCTCCCCGTGGGCACCCCGGCCGGCGAACGTGTGTGTTGCCTGACGAACGGGTGTTCGTGTAGGGTTCATCCACCGAATCACACCCGTGTGGTTCTGTCAGAGCCCATCGGTATGGTGCTCACACATCCTCCTCAAGCAGCACCCAGTCCCCAAGTCACCAGCACGGAACGAATCGGAAGGAACCACACGATGGAGCGGGAGAAGGCACTCGAGATGGCCCTCGGGCAGATCGAGAAGCAGTTCGGCAAGGGTTCGATCATGCGCATGGGCGAGCGCACCCAGATGCGGATCGAGGCGGTGTCCACCCAGGCGCTGGCCCTCGATCTCGCCCTGGGCATCGGCGGCCTGCCCCGGGGCCGCATCACCGAGATCTACGGCCCCGAGTCCTCGGGCAAGTCCACGTTGGCCATGCACGTGGTCGCCGAGGCGCAGCGCAACGGCGGCGTCTGTGCCTACATCGACGCCGAGCACGCCATGGATCCCAGCTACGCCGCCAGGATCGGTGTGGATGTGGACCGGCTCCTCATCTCCCAGCCCGACACGGGGGAGCAGGCCCTGGAGATCTGCGACATGCTCGTGCGTTCGGGTGCGCTCGATGTCGTGGTGATCGACTCGGTCGCCGCCCTCACGCCCAAGGCCGAGATCGAGGGCGAGATGGGCGATTCGTTCGTCGGTCTGCAGGCCCGCCTCATGAGCCAGGCACTGCGCAAGCTCACGGCGTCGATCAACCGAACGAACACCATCTGCATCTTCATCAACCAGCTGCGGGAGAAGATCGGCGTGATGTTCGGTTCGCCGGAGACCACGCCCGGCGGCCGGGCGCTGAAGTTCTACTCGTCGGTCCGGCTCGACATCCGCCGCATCGAGTCCATCAAGGACGGCGCCGATGTCACCGGCAACCGCACCCGGGTCAAGGTCGTGAAGAACAAGGTGGCGCCGCCGTTCAAGCAGGCCGAGTTCGACATCATGTACGGCCGTGGCATCTCCCGCGAGGGGTCCCTCCTCGATGTCGGCGTGGAGTGCGGTGTGCTCAAGAAGTCCGGGGCCTGGTACACCTACGAGGGCGAGCAGCTCGGCCAGGGTCGGGAGAAGGCCAAGGACTTCCTCTCGGAGAACCCTGAGCTGATGGTCGAGATCACCGACAAGGTGAAGGCCCGGGTCGGCATCGTCTCGGGCGAGGACAAGGGCGCGCTGTCCGAGATCGACGAGGACGACACGGTCGACATCGACTGAGACCCAGTCGCCGGCCCCCCGGCCCCCGCTCACCTGCTGAGCGGGGGCTGACGGTCACGAGGTGGCACCCTGTTCGGTGGCACCCTGTTCGGTGGCACCCTGTTCGGTGGCACCGCGCGACCGTGGCGCCGCCCGGCCGCCATCAAGTTCCGTCGGCGATGTGCCGATGTCTCTACCGTGGTGTCGGCGCGTCCGCGGCAGGGTTCGGCATCGGCAGCGGCCGTTGCCATCGTGCTGGTCGGGCTGATCGCCGGATTCACCTTGCGGTCGATGCTGGTCGATCGGGCCCGCCACGATCTGACGGCGGAGTTCGAGCGGCGGGCCGATCCGGCCCTGGCCGGGATGGCCGTCGAGGTCGACCGCTACGCCGAGCGCATCCGGATCGTCACGTCGTTCGCCGGCCTGATGGACCGACTCACCTCGCCGTCGTGGCAGCGGTTCGTCAAGGACACCGGCATCCTCGAGCTGGACAGCAACAACGCCGTGGCCTACGTCGAATTCGTCCCGCCCTCCCGGTTCGAGACGTTTCGGGCGGGCGAGATCGCCGACGGTGCGTCGGCGGAGACCCCGCTCGTGCTGCCCGACCGCCTGGGCGGCTCGGAAGACCTCTACATCGTGTCCCGCCTGGCCCTGGCCCGTCCGGGCGCGCTCGGCCCCATCCCGCTCTCCGATCTCGGCTCGCTGCCCTCGGCGCGCGCCGTGCTCGACCGGGTACGGGCGACCGGGACGATGCAGACCTTCGGCTACCGCGCCGCCGTCACCGATGCGCTGCGGCTCGATCTGAGGGCCCGGGCCGCCGGGCTCGACCTCCGCGGCGCGTCGGCGCGGCTGATGAAGCTCCTGGCCCCCAATGCGGGCTCGGTCTCCGATCTCGGTTACGGCCTCGCCGTGCCGGTGCGGGCCGGGGGCGACGGGCCGGTCGTCGCCATCGTGATCGCCGGCACGCTGCCCATCGACGGCGTCCGGCGCATCGACGCCACCATGGGCGGGGACCTGCGCCTGTCCCTCTCCGCCCAGCACGGCAGCGACGACCTGATGTACTTCCATGGGGAACCGCCGGCCGAGGGTGAGGAGCTCACCCGCTCGGTGGGCGGGCGCATCGGTGGGATCGAGTGGCGCTCCACGGTGTCGGCCACGCCGGAGTTCCACGCCCTGCTCGACACGTCGGGTGCCGACGTCTCCGCCCTGGTGATCGTCGGCCTCGCGGTGCTGGCCGCGTCGCTCGTCGTGGTGCGGGCGCGCCTCGGGCGTCGAGCCGAGCTCGCGGCCGCCCTGGCCGCCGAAGCGGAGGAGCGGGCCGGCACCGATGCCCTGACCGGCCTGCACAACCGGGTCGGGCTGGAACGGGCCATGGCCGCGCTGGCGATCGGCGAAGGTCATCGGCTCGTGGTCGTCTTCGTCGATCTCGACGGCCTGAAGCGGGTGAACGACTCCATCGGACACGATGCCGGTGACGTGCTGATCCGGGCGGCAGCCGAGCGCCTGCGCTGGAGCGTGCCGAGATCGGATCTGGTGGCACGTCTCGGCGGTGACGAGTTCGTGGTGGTGTCGGCGGGCGACCCGACCGGGGTCGACCGGCTGATGTCGGCGGTGCTGGCCGCCTTCGCCGAGCCGGTTCCTGGTCTCGACGTGCCCGTCGAGGCCAGCATCGGGGTCGCCTTCGCAGCGACGGCCGACGAGCTCACCGATGCCATCTCCCGGGCCGACGCCGCCATGTACCGGGCCAAGGAGGCCGGGGGCAACCGCTGGGTGGCTGACGGTACGCCGGTGGGCGGCTCTGATGCCGCCGTCGTCCCGACGCACCCGGGGTCCGCCCCGGTCCGCTTACATCGCTGAGCGGGGGTCGCCCGTCACGGGGCGGGATCGGCCCCCGGTCCGGGAGCGGCTGGCTCTGGCGGGAGCGCCGAGCGGTCCCTGCCGGGGTCCGTGCCGAGGACCCTGCCGAGGACCGTGGTGAGGACCGTGGTGAGGACCATGCCGAGGACCCTGCCGAGGTCCGTGGTGAGGTCCGTGGCGAGGTCCGTGGCGAGGTCCGTGGCGAGGTCCGTGGCGAGGTCCGTCACTGGTTCGGGGCCCGCATCGGGCGGGAGGTGGTCGGCCCGCCAGGCGATGTGCTGGTCGGGGCGCACGAGCAGGGCACCGTCGGCCCCCAGGCCGCAGCGCTCCCACCAGTCCGGGGCCGTCGCCAGGGCCACGACCCGCAGGGGCACCGAGCGCGCCGCTGCGGCGGCCGACCAGGCTCCTGACCAGGCTCCTGACCAGGCTCCTGACCAGGCTTCTGACCAGGCCCCTGACGGGCCCGCTGAACCGCTGGCTCCGGCGGCACACGTCACGAGGGTGAAGCCCGTCCCGGCGACGAGATCGAGCGTCGAGCGGCCGTCGGGCAGCCAGCCGTGGGGCAGCCGGGCCCCGACCTCGGCCCGTGGCTCGAACCGACGGGGGTCGTCTGCCGGCCCGCTCGCTCCGGCCGTTTCGGCGGGTTCCGCGGGCCCGTCGCCGTACACGTAGCCGAGCTGCAGGCCGAGCATGTCGAAGTGGGTCGCCTGCTCCTCCACGGCGGCGTCGATGGCGGCCCGCTTCCCGGGGTCGCGCAGCACGGCCGTGAGCCCGTCCCCGTCCGGCCCCCGGGTGAGGCCGAGGGCTTCGGCCAGCACCGCCATCCGGGCCGAGTTGGTGAGGCTCTGGCGGCAGTTCACCTCGGCCACCGGGCGGCGCTCCCGTTCATAGGTGTCGAGCAGGCCGGGACCGGCCCAGCCGCCGTCGACGGCGCCCAGCTTCCAGACCAGGTTGTGGGCGTCGGCCACGCCGGTGTTCAGGCCCAGCCCACCGGTCGGCGGGAACCGGTGGGCGGCGTCACCGGCCAGGAAGATCCGTCCCTGGCGCATCCGCGAGGCGACCTGTGCCGTCATCACCCAGCTCCCGGTCCCGGCGATGCGGAAGTCCACGTCGTCGCGCCCGATGGCGGCCGCCACGACGGCGGCACAGCGCGACTCGTCGAAGTCGGCCACCGACTCCCGGGTCGGGTCGAGGGGCTTCATCAACACCCACTCCCGGGCCGGGTCGTGGGCGACGAAGGTGCCCGTGGCGGCCGGGTCCATCACGAAGTGCAGCACGCCGGGGCGCCCGGCGACGACCTCGCGCAGGTCGGCGAGCACGTGGATGGCGATGAAGCTGCGGATCGCTCCCGGTCCGATCATCTCGATGCCGAGCGATCGCCGCACCCCGCTGCCGGCCCCGTCGGCGGCCACCACCCATCGGCTGTGCACATGGGTCTCGGCCCCGCTCACGACGTCGCGCACGGTCGAGGTGACGCCGTGGCGGACCTCGCTCGACGCGACCCACTCGGTGCCGTACCGGAGGTCGGCGCCCACCGCCACGGCCTCGGCGGCCAGCACCGGTTCGAGGCGGTGCTGGGGGATGTTGCGCAGGGGCGTGGGGGTGAAGCGGAGGCACTCGTCGCCCTGGCGTTCGAAGGGGAGCCGGCCGATCAGCTGGCCGCCGAGGCGGGTCACGAAGTTCACGTGCCCGAGCTCGCCGGGGTCACCGGCGATGGCTCCGACGGCCGCCATGTCGACGCCGGCCTGGCGCCAGATCTCGAGCGTCCGGGCGTTGACGACGTGTGCCGCCGGAGCCCACCTCGGTCCGTCCCGACGCTCGACGATCACGCAGGAGCGCCCGGCGCCGGCCAGCAGCCGGGCCGCTGTCAGCCCCACCGGCCCGGCCCCCACGACCAGCACGTCGACCAGGACGTCGACCAGCGAACCGTGGGGCCCGTTCCCGGTCGCCCCGGGCTCGTCGGTCCGGGGCACTCAGATCAGGCCCCCGTAGGTGCCTCCGTCGAGCTGCAGGTTCTGCCCGCTGATGTAGCCGGCCTGGGCACTGCACAGGAAGGCGCAGGCGTCCCCGACCTCCTCGGGCCGGCCCAGACGCTTCGCCGCGATGGTCGCTGCGATCCGCTGGTACGCCTCCTCGACGGTGATGCCCGACGATGACGCCTGGAGCCGCGCCATCTGCTGCTGGCGTCCGGTGTCGACGCGCTCGGGGAGGAGGTTGTTGATGGTGACGTTGGCCCGGGCGACCTCACGCGACAGCGCCTTCGCGACCGACGTGAGCCCGGTGCGCGCTCCGGTCGACAGCCCCATCGGTGCCATGGGCGTCTTCACCATGGCCGACGTGATGTTGACGATGCGCCCGAACCGGCGCTCGACCATGCCGCCGATCACGGCCCTGATCATGGCCAGGGGGGCGAGCATGTTGGCGTCGAGGGCGGCGATCCAGGCGTCGCGGTCCCAGTCCTCGAACCGGCCGGGGGTCGGCCCACCGTTGTTGGTGACCAGGATGTCGGGCTCGGGGCAGGCGTCGATGAGCGCCGCCTGTGTCGCCGGATCGGCGATGTCGCCGGGCACCCCCTGGACCGCCACGCCGTGGCGGTCGGCCAGCCGGGCGACGGCGTCACCCAGCACGACGGCGTCGCGTCCGTTCATCGTGAGCCGGACGCCCTCGCGGGCCAGGGAGTCGGCGCAGGCCAGACCGAGGCCCCGACTGGACGCACAGACGATGGCGTGGCGTCCGGCGATGCCGAGGTCCACCTCAGCCCTGGGCGGCGGTGTCGAGGCGCCGGGCGAGAGCCTGGCGCCAGGCGTCGAAGGGCTGGAACTCGGGCAGGGACTCGATCCTGGCCCGCGTGGTGGCCTCGATCTCCTCGTCGGTGCCCGACAGGTCCATCGGTTCGAGGTAGGGCTGGGCGACGTGGAAGGGCGTGTCGACGAAGCACTCCAGCCCGTTGCCCTCCGGATCCGTGTAGTAGAGCGACCAGGCGTTGCCGTGCGTGACGGGCATGACCTTCTCGACCCCGGCGGCCCGCAGCCGATCGCCGATGGCCCGCAGATCGTCGAGCGACCCGGTGCGGAACGCCAGGTGGTCGGCCAGCGGGAAGCCCGGCGCGGTCGGCTCGGCCGTCTCGACGAGCACGATCTGGTGGTGGGCGGACGGGTCCTGGGAGAGGAACACGAGCTCCATGTTCGGAGCGGGCCGGCCGCGGTTGGTGACCTGGAAGCCGAGCACGTCGGTGTAGAAGGCCGTCATCTTCTCGATGTCCTTGACGGCGAGCGTGGCGTGGCCGAGGGTGAGCCGGGGAGCGGGCGAGGCGGCGGGCATGGCGACAGGCTCTCCGAGATCGGGGTAGCTGTCAAAGCCGTGCCGGCCCCGGCGGGTGCACCGGTGAGGGCCGGTCGGACCAGCGTGTCGCCGGCGCAGTGGTCTGATCGGATCAATCCCTCCGAACGGTTCAAGGCCGGGCGGGTCGGGCCGATTCGGAAGGGTGTGGTGGCGGACCTTGGCCGTGTCCACCGGCGATTCCGGTGGGCACGGCCGGTTCCCGCCCCAGGAGCTCAGCGGGGCGGAACCACCAGCAGCTCGCGGAGCTGCCCGGGAACTGCGGGGTCCATGCCGCCGCCCACGAGGTAGGGCAGGGTCCCGCCGAACTCGTCGTCGATGCGCCGCCACGCCGCGGTGAGCGCCGAGCGGGTCACGCCGAGGATGGGCAGGGCGTCGCGCACGGCGATGCCGATCCCGGCGAGCTGGTCCTGCAGCGCGACCGCCCGCGCCGGCGTGCGGAACACGTTGGTGGCCAGGAAGTCGTCCATGGCCACGTCGCGGGACACGCCGAGGAGCTCGAGCAGCAGCGCTGCCGAGATGCCCGTGCGGTCCTTGCCGCCGGTGCAGTGGAACAGCGAGGGGAGATCCTCCGGAATGCTCAGCGCGCTGATCATCGCGACGAACATCGGCCGGGCCCGCTCGACCATGTCGAGGTACCCGTCATCCCAGTACGTGCGGGGTGGGAGGGGGATGCGTCCCGAGAGGATGTCCATCACCACGTCCACGGCGGCCTCGTCGGTTCCGGCGTCTCCGACGTTGAGCAGGCGGATCGCCGGGGCCGGCTCCCATGCCCGTGACGGCTGGCGTTCGCGCTCCTTGGCGAGGCGGAAGTCATGGACGGTGCGCAGGCCGATGCGTCCGATCAGCTCGAGGTCGCGGTCGGTGAGGCCATTGAGGTGATCGGAGCGCATCACCCGACCCCAGGCGGTCGTGCGCCCGTCGGTGGTCGGGTAGCCGCCGAGGTCCCGGAAGTTCCAGCCCCCGTCGAGCACGATGCGGCGACGGGCCAGCACCGAGGTACGGGGCAGGTCGGCGTCGTCCACGCCCACGGCTCGGGCCCGTGCGATGAGGACCTCGGGATCGGTGTCGGCCCGCAGGCCGTCGAGCTGGAGCGGTTCGTGCACGGGGGGACGCTAACGGCCCGGTCCGCCCCCGGTAGCCTCGCCCGCGATGGTCTATGACCCTGCGACGATCCTGGGGCGCGTCCGCGGTGCGGTCGTCGGCCTCGAACGCGAGTCCGAAGTGCTCGCCGTGGCGCTGGCCGCCGGGCGGCACGTGGTGCTCGAGGGGCCACCGGGGACGGGCAAGTCCACCCTGCTGCGCTGCATCGCCGATGCTGCCGGCGTCGGCCTGGTCTTCGTCGAGGGCAACGCCGAGCTGACCCCCGCCCGGCTGGTGGGCAGCCACGATCCGGCTCTCGTGCTGCAGGGCGGCTACCGGCCCGAGGCGTTCACGCCGGGACCGCTCGTCGAGGCCGTGAGGACGGGCTGCGTGCTCTACCTCGAGGAGCTCAACCGCATCCCCGAGGAGAGCCTGAACGTCCTCATCACGGCCCTCGCCGAAGGGGAGCTGCACGTTCCCCGGCTGGGCCGGATCCCGGCAGCTCCCGGGTTCCGGCTGATCGCCGCCATGAACCCGTTCGACGCCATCGGCACGGCCCGCATCGGCCAGGCCGTCTACGACCGTCTCTGCCGGATCGCCATCGGCTACCAGGACGAGGAGCACGAACGCGACATCACGAGCCGGGTGACGGCTGCGGCCGCCGGCGGTCTCCCCGATCCCGATGTCGAGATCGCCGTCATGATCGCCCGGGCGACCCGGGACCATGCCGATCTGCGCACCGGCTCATCGGTGCGGGGGGCCATCGATCTCGCGCTCGTCGCCGCCGGCCTGCATGCCCTGCGCCGGCGCAGCGGGCCCGTCGCCGGTCACCGCGACGTCGTGCTCGACGCCGCCCTGGCCGCCCTCAGCGGCCGGATCCGTCCCGACGAGGCCTGTGACCGCACCCCCGAGGAGATCGTCACCGAGATCGTCGACGCCCAGATCGCGGCCTGGCGCGCCCGGCACGAGGCCACCGAGCCGGGGGGCGACCCCGGTCCGGGGAGCGACCCGGGAAAAGGTGAGGGCCCCCGTCCGCTCCCCCAGGAGCAGGGCAGGGGCCGCATCCTGACCGGCGAGGAGGCCCGCCGGGCCGTCGAGGAGGCGGCCCGGCGCACCAACGGCCGCGCCGAGCTGCAGCGTCGCTTCGATCGCTTCGAGCAGCTCTCCCCCGAGGTCGGCGAGCTCGACGAACGGGCCGTGACCGACCTGCTCGAGGAGGACCCGGACCAGGCGACGGCGCTGCTGGCCGACCTCGCCAACGCCACCGACCGCAAGCTGCGGGCCGCCGCCAGGGCGCTGGCGGTGCGCGTGCTGCTGCGCATGGCCCGCCGCACGGGTGCCCCGACCCGCGGGGTGCGTCGCCTGTCGGCCGGCAGCGACCCGCTGGCCGGGGATCTCGACCTGGAGGCCACCCTGGCCCGGACCGACGGGCTCGTCCCCACCCGCGCCGAGGACGTCGTGACCCGTCGCTGGAGCGCCACCGAGCGCGCCATCTGCCTGCTCATCGACCGCAGCGGGTCCATGACCGGGGCCCAGGTGGCGACGGCCGCGCTGGCCGCCGCGGGCGTGGTGGTCGCGGCCGGGGAGCGGGCCGACTGCTCGGTCATCGCCTTCGCCAAGGACGCCATCGTCCTGCAGCGCCAGGGCCGACGGCGACCGACCGGGGCGGTGCTCGACGATCTGCTCAGCCTGCGCGGCAGGGGGGAGACCGACCTCGCCCTGGCGCTGCGTTCCGCCCGACGGGAGCTGGGGCGGGCGGGTGCCGCCGACCGGGTGGTCGTCCTGCTGTCCGATGCCAAGGCCACGACCGGGGCCGATCCACTCGGGGTGGTGCGGGGCATCGACCGGCTCCACGTGCTGTGCACCTCCGAGGACCCCGAGTCGCTCGAGGCGGCCTCCGCCCTGGCCCGGGCCGGGGGTGGGCGGCTCCGGGTGGTGAGGTCGGTGCGCGACGTCCCCGACGCGCTCAACGCCGTGCTCGGGGCCTGATCAGCGGTTGCTCGGCGGCTGCTCGGCGGCCGCTCGGCGGCTGATCGGGTCGGGCCGCCCGGTGCCGGGGGTCAGCGGCGTCAGTCGGGGTCAGTCGGGGTCAGTCGGGGTCAGTGGCGTGCCGTGTGGC
Organism: Acidimicrobiia bacterium; assembly: GCA_044356125.1. Lineage (GTDB taxonomy): Bacteria > Actinomycetota > Acidimicrobiia > Acidimicrobiales > JANYDT01 > JBIKWW01. The sequence continues at coordinate 3,454 of JBIKWW010000042.1, read as the reverse complement.
TGTGCGGAGCGGGCTGGCGCAGCCGGGGGACCCTCGGGGCGACGGGTGTGGCGACGGGTGTGGCGACGGGTGTGGCGACGGGCGTGGCGACGGTCGCGCCCAGGGCGCCCTCCGGTCCACCGGCGCCACCGCGTGGGCGGGTCGGCTCGGGGATCTCGGTGGCCGCCGCGGCCGTGGCCACGACCCGTCCGCCCTCGTCGGCGAGGGGCCAGGTGACGACCTCGATCCAGCGGTCCTCGCTCCCGCCCATGCGGCGCACGACACGGGCCCGCTCGCCGGTTCGCAGCGCCTCCTCCAGGCGGGCACAGGCTTCGGCGTCGAGCACCTCGGCGGTGCCCCCGGACGGTCCGGGCAGTCCGGACGGGCCGGGCCCGGTCCGGACGGGGTCGCCGGGGGTGACGATGGATCCGGCGTCCACGAGGCGCATCCAGGCCGAGGTCGCGGCGACGCCCAGGCCACCGTCGGGCCGGGGCCAGAAGGCGGCCCGGGCCGGGGCGCGGTGGAAGCCCGCCGCCCGGGCGGAGGGACCCTCGGCCAGGAAGGCCTCGATGGCGGGGTGCAGGCCGGACATGGGTGCGCTATCGGCACCGCCGCGGCCGCGGTTGACGCTCCCGTCCACGGGGCCCGCGTTGTTGCCTAGCCTGGCTCCCGTGTCCGGCGAGCGCTACCTCATCCACACCTACGGGTGCCAGATGAACGAACACGACTCCGAGCGCATCGCCGGCCTGCTCGAGGCCGACGGCATGGTCCCGGCCGACTCCCAGGACGACGCCGACGTCATCGTCTTCAACACCTGCACGATCCGTGAGAACGCCGACGACCGGCTCTACGGCAACCTCGGGCACCTCAAGGCGCTCAAGGCCAGGCGCCCGGAGCTGCGCATCGTGGTGGGCGGGTGCATGGCCCAGAAGGACCGCGGTCTGGTGCTGGAGCGGGCCCCGCACGTCGATGTCGTGTTCGGTACCCACAACGTGCACCACGCCGCCGAGCTGATCCGGCGTTCGCGGACCGACGGTCCCCAGCTCGAGATCCTGGAGGAGGCCGAGGAGTTCCCCTCGGCGCTACCGGTCCGGCGCGACGACCCCTGGTCGGCGTGGGTGACGATCCAGATCGGCTGCGACAACTCGTGCGCGTTCTGCATCGTGCCCGCCGTGCGCGGGGCCGAGGTCTCGCGGCCGTTCGGGGAACTGGTGCGCGAGGTGGAGCTGCTGGCCGCGGCAGGCACCGTGGAGGTCACCCTCCTCGGGCAGAACGTCAACAGCTACGGCCGTGACCTCACCCTGTCCTGGCGGGACCGTGGGCCGCTCGACCGTCGTTCGCCCGAGGCCCGGCGGGCCCTGGGCGATGCATGGGTGGACGATCGCCGGGGCCCCCGCGCCCGGCCCCTGTTCGCCGACCTGCTGCGGGCCGTGGGCGCCGTGGACGGGATCCGTCGCGTCCGGTACACCTCGCCGCACCCCAAGGACCTGCGGCCCGAGACCATCGAGGCGATGGCGACGGTCCCGACGGTGATGCCGCACCTGCACTTCCCGCTGCAGGCGGGCTCGGACCGCGTGCTGGCCGCCATGCGCCGCGGCTACACCGCCGAGCGGTACCTGGAGAAGCTCGCCGAGGCCCGCCGCTCGATCCCCGACCTCGCCGTGACCACTGACCTCATCGTCGGCTTCCCGGGCGAGACCGACGCCGACTTCGAGCGCACGCTCGAGGTCGTGGCCGAGGCCGCCTTCGACTCCGCCTACACCTTCCAGTTCTCCCCCCGGCCGGGCACGGCGGCGGCGGAGCTGCAGTCCGAGTTCATCCCCCGTCCGGTCGTGGCCGAGCGCTTCGAGCGGCTGAAGGTCACGGTCGAGCGCAGTGCCCTGGCCCGGCACCGGGCCCGCCTGGGGCGGGTCGAGGACGTGCTCGTCGAGGGCCCGTCCAAGAAGGATCCGACGGTCACGTCGGGGCGCACCCGTCAGAACAAGCTCGTGCACTTCTCCACCCCGGGCGGACGCCCGCTGCCACCGGGCACGTCGGCCGACGTGCGGATCCTCTCGGCCGCCCCGCACTTCCTCCGCGGCGAGCTGGTGGAGGTGACGGCCCGCCACCGTCACCGGGTGCTGATCCCGGTCCTGACGGGCTCGCCCGCCGATCCGGCGTGAACCTGCCTGCCGGTGGCGCCGCCCCAGACCCGGAGGGATCCCGCCGAGAGGGTCCGGATGCCCCGGTGCTGTTCCATCTGGCCGAGCCCGATGCCTGGGCCGACGCGCAGATGTCGCCGGAGGGTGTGTACCGCGCCGCATCGCTGCGCACCGAGGGCTTCGTGCACTGCTCCTGGCCACACCAGCTCGACGCCACCGCCCGGCGCTACTACCGGGGCCGCGAGGACCTCGTTCTGCTGCGCATCGACGCCCGTCACCCCGGCGTCGCGCCGCATCTGGTGGTGGAGGCGACCCGTGGTCCGGAGGCGTTCCCCCACGTCTACTCCGCCATCCCGCTCGAGGCGGTGGTCGCAGCGGCGGTGACGGCGATCCCGTCCTGACGCGACGGCCCCCGCCGGTCGGGCGGGGGTCCGGGGGGTGTGCAGTGCTGGTGTGGCCGGGAGTCTCTCCGCCCTGCTTCGCAGGGCTGGTCGCACCGGGTGCTGATCCGTGGGGGGGATCGGATGGGGGGCAGCTACCGTGATGACGATCGACCTCGAGGGATACTCCCTCCCGGCAGGACGCACCTTACAGGAATCCGAGTTCCTGTGTCAACTCTCCCGGCGGCGCTTGTGCCGTGGCGGCTTGAGGAACTCGAGCAGATCCCCGATCGAGCGGTGCTCCTCGAGCGGGTGGCGCAGGGGAATGTCGGGGACGACCCGGTACCGGTTGTTGCGCCCGATGCGCTCACGGATCAGGAAGCCCGACTCCTCGAGGTCGCTGACGATCGACGACGCCGATCGCTCGGTGATCCCCACCAGCACCGCGATCTCCCGCAGCCGCAGGTCGGGGTCGCGGGAGATGGCTACGAGCACGTGCGCGTGGTTCGACAGGAAGGTCCAGGGACGGTTCTCACTCATCAGTGGCCCCGGATTCTAGAACCGCGACTCCTGAACGGTTGGGTTTCGCCGGGCGGGTTTCGCCGGTGGGGGGCGCCGGTGCTCTACGGTCGGGGCGTGCGGGCACTGGTCCAGCGGGTGGCGGAAGCCTCGGTGACGGTCGACGGCGAGGTCGTCGGGGCGATCGGCCCGGGCCTGTGCGTGCTCGTCGGCGTGACCCACGACGACACCGAGGCGACGGCCCGGACGGTGGCGGCCAAGGTGTGGAACCTGCGGGTGTTCGACGACGAGTCGGGCGTGATGAACCGTTCGGCCGCCGATCTGGGGGCCGAGGTGCTGGTCGTGAGCCAGTTCACGCTGTACGGGGACACGTCGGCGGGGCGCCGTCCGAGTTGGATCGCGGCGGCCCGCCCGGAGGTGGCCGAGCCGCTCGTC
>JBIKWW010000390.1:0-3856 GCA_044356125.1 Acidimicrobiia bacterium | reverse complement strand
GTCGAGATCCTCGAGCCGCTGCGGAAGCTGCGCGTCATCGTCGACGCACCCGAGGCGGGCATCGGGGCGGACCTCACCCTCGACGTGCGCGGCCCGGCGTTCGAGGAGCCGCACTACCGCTGGGCTCCCGGTCATCTCACCGTGTTCGACATCACGCGCCTCACGCAGAACGGGGCATGGACGGGATGGATCGACGTCGCCGGGCGACGTCTCGACGTGCGGCCCGAGGTGTGGCGGGGGACGCGGGACCGTTCGTGGGGAATCCGCCCCGTCGGGCCCCGCGAGACGAGCAGCGCGCCCGATGGGCAGGTCGGCTTCTACTGGCTGTGGGCACCGCTCAACTTCGACGACATGAACGTGATCGTCGATGTCAACGAGGACCCTCACGGCGTGCGATGGCACGACAACGCGATGGTCGCCGGCATCGGGCCGGAGGCGGCGATCTCAGCGGGCAGGCACGAGTACGAGGTCGACTGGAAGCCCGGTACGCGCCATGCCGACGGCTTCCGGGTGCGCATGCGCTTCGACGACCGCGACGACGTCGACATCGAGTTGCGCAGCGTGCTCACCTTCTACATGCAGGGCATCGGCTACACGCACCCGACGTGGGGCCACGGGTACTGGGTCGGGCCCGACGAGCGCACGCACGACTCCATCACCCTGGCCGACGCCGACGAGAGCCAGCCCCTGTTCCAGCACGTGCAGATCCTCAGCCGGGCCACCCGGAGCGACGGCGCGACGGGCTGGGGCATCCTCGAGATGCTCATCACCGGTCCGCACGCCCCGAGCGGCCTGCGCCAGATGCTCGACATGCGGCCCTGACCGGGCGCGGGCCGGCAGCACCGAACCGGGCCGACGGGGCCCGAGCCGCAGCCCGGCTAGCGCCGCTGGGCGGAGGCCAGGATGCGCAGCACGTTCACGTAGACCATGACGAGGCTGAGCATGAGCTGGAAGGCGGCGTACCACTCGACCTCGGGAGCCATGCCGCCCTCCTCGACCTGACGCGTGCGCTCGAAGTCGACGAAGAGGTTCATGAGGCCGATGCCCAGGCCGAGCGCGCCGAACACCATCCCGGCACCGCCCAGGTCACGGGCTCCCGGCACGGGCAGGCCGATGAAGGCGGCGACGACCACGGCGAGGAAGGCGATCGAGGCCACGGCCGTGATCTGCATGAAGCGGGGGGTGACCCGCACGATGCCCGCCTTGTGCACGGCGTAGCACCCCACGAACATGGCCGTGGTGGCCACGATGGCGGTGGGCACGATGCCGCCCCGGATCTGGGAGTAGGCGGCCGAGAGCCCGCCGAGCACGAAGCCCTGGGCGACGGCGTAGACGGGGGCGATCGTCCGGGCCAGCTGGGGCCGGAACGTGCCGACCAGGGACAGCCCGAAGGCCAGGATCAGGGCGGGCAGGTAGAGCGCGGGGCTCGGGGCCTGCCAGCCGATGATCCCGGCGACGAGTGAGATGCCGACGAGGATGCCCAGCTTGGCCAGGACCCCGTCGAAGCGCGCCTTGGCCGTCCCCACTCCGGGGAAGGCATCGCGCATGCGAACGAGAGCGGACTCCATCATGGTCCGCATCGTGTCAGGTTCCGGGGGAAAGCGGAACCCCCCGCCGGAACCCCGCCGGAACCCCGCCGGGACCAGATCAGGCCGGTCGGATCAGGCAGGTCAGATCAGGCCCAGGGCCTGGACCTCGGAGCGCTCGTCCTCGAGCTCCTTGGTGGTGACGGCGATCTTGGACTTGGCGAAGTCGTCGAGCGCCAGGCCCTCCTTGACCGACCAGTTGCTGCCCGTCGACACGACCGGGAAGCCGAACACGAGGCCCTCGGGGGCGCCGTACTCACCTTTCGACACCACCGCCAGGGAGGCGACGTCGCCTGCTGCGGTCGGACGCCAGATCGAGTTCACCGAATCGATGGCGGCGTTGGCGGCCGAGGCCGCCGAGGACAGGCCGCGGGCCTCGATGATGGCGGCGCCACGCTTCTGGACGGTCGAGATGAACCCGTCCTCCAGCCAGACGTGGTCGGCGATGACGTCGTAGGCGGGGCGGCCGCCGATGGTGGCGTTCTTGGCGTCGGGGTACTGCGTGGCCGAGTGGTTGCCCCAGATGGTGACGTGCTGGACCTCGGACACCGGCGCGTCGGCCTTGCCGGCGAGCTGCGCCTTGGCGCGGTTCTGGTCCAGGCGGGTCATGGCGAAGAAGCGGTCGGCCGGGACGTCGGGGGCGTTGCGCTGGGCGATGAGGCAGTTGGTGTTGCACGGGTTGCCGACGACGACGACACGGATGTCCGATGCGGCATGGGCGTTGATGGCCTGGCCCTGGGGCTTGAAGATGCCGCCGTTGGCCGACAGGAGATCGCCGCGCTCCATGCCCGCCTTGCGGGGCATGGCGCCCACGAGCAGAGCCCACGACGCCCCGTCGAAGGCCGTCTTGAGATCCGAGGTGGGGACCATCCCGGCAAGCAGCGGGAAGGCGCAGTCGTCGAGTTCCATGCACACGCCGTTCAGGGCCTTCAGTGCCGGCTCCACCTCGAGCAGGCGCAGCACGACGGGCTGATCGGGGCCGAGCAGCGCCCCGGAGGCGATGCGGAACAGCAGGGAGTAGCCGATCTGGCCGGCGGCGCCGGTGACGGTCACGTGCACAGGGGGCTTGGTCATGGGGCTCCAGCCTACGGTCGGCACGGCACGGACCGTCACACCCGTCGGCGCCCACCCGCCGCCCACCGGGCGGTCCGCTCAGATGTCGACGTGGGAGCCCACCTCGAACACCCGAGACGACGGGAGCCTGAAGAAGCGGGCGGCACTGGCGGCGCTGCGGTTCTGGAGATCGAAGAGATGCTCGCGCCAGAGCGCCATCCCGGGCTGCGCGCTGACGATGGCCGTCTCACGGCCGAGCACGTAGGTGACCCTGGTGGGATCGATCGGCTCCCCGTCGAAGGTGGCCCGGCTCAAGGCCCGTGGTACGTCGGGCTCCTCCATGAAGCCGTGGCGGATCTCGACCGTCCACAGCCCGTGGCCGAGACGCTCGACCATGACGCTGTCGGCCGGATCGACCCGGGGCACCTCCTCGGCGTTGACCCGCAGCAGCAGCACCCGGTCGTGGAGGACCCGGTTGTGCTCGAGGTTGGTGATCATGGCGGGAGGCACGACGCCGGCGTCCTTGAACAGGAACACCGAGGTGCCGGTGATTCGGGTGATCCCGCCGTCGGACCGCTCGAGGCGCTCCAGCAGGGCGCTGATGGGCACTGCGCCACGCCGGATGCGCTGGTTCACGAGCTCCCGGCCGCGCTTCCAGGTCGTCATGAGCACGAGTTGACCCACGCCCACGGCGAGCGGGAACCAGCCACCGCCGGGGATCTTGGCCAGGTTGGCGCCGAGGAACACGAGGTCGAGCGCGAACAGCGGTCCCACGAGGAGGGCGATGGTGCGCCGCCGCCAGCCCCAGCGCCAGCGGGCCACCGTCATGAACAGCAGCGTCGTGACCGCCATCGTTCCGGTGACCGCCAGACCGTAGGCCGCGGCCAGGTTCGAGGAGCTGCCGAAGGCGATGACCAGCCCGACACAGCTGAACATCAGGATCCAGTTGACGATGGGCACGTAGACTTGGCCGGCGTGGGCCGCCGAGGTGTGGCGGATGGCGACGCGGGGCAGGTAGTCGAGCTGGACAGCCTGGACGGTCAGGGAGAAGGCGCCTGAGATGAGGGCCTGGGAGGCGATGACCGTGGCCAGGGTGGCGAGCACGGCCAGGGGAAGGACGAGGGCGTCGGGAGCGAGGAGGTAGAACGGGCTCCGGGCTGCCGCCGGGTCACGCAGGATCAGCGCGCACTGACCCAGGTAGTTGAGCATCAGGGCGG
>JBIKWW010000389.1:0-3858 GCA_044356125.1 Acidimicrobiia bacterium | reverse complement strand
CCGCTCGACGAAGGCGTCACGGTGGAAGCGCTCGAACTGCTCCCACGTGGTGAAGGTCGTCGGGTCCCGGACGAGGTCGACGAACAGCCGACCGTCGAGGTGATCGCACTCGTGCTGGAACGTGCCGGCGGTGACGCCACGGCGGATCTCGTCGTGCTCGACACCGTCGCGGTCGAGGTACCGGACCCGTACGTGCACGTACCGATGGACCGTGCCGCGCAGGTTCGGGACGCTCAGACAGCCCTCGTTGACCTCGAACATCTCGACCCCCACGGGCTCGATGACCGGGTTGACGAGGACGGTCAGGGGGATCGGGGGCTTGTAGGGGTACCGGGGGTTGCGGTTCACCTCGATGGCGGCGATGCGCACGGACTCGCCGATCTGGTTGGCCGCCAGCCCGGCCCCGTTGGCGTGGCGCATCGTGTCGATCAGGTCGTCGATCAGCTGCTGGACGGCGGCCGAGCCGAGCTCGGCGGGCGGCACCGGGCGGGTCGGGGTGCGCAGCACCGGATGGCCGATGGTGACGATGTCGCGGACCACGACGCCCTCACGCTCCCGGGGCGCCGGGAGCGGCGGGCATGGGAATCACGACGCCGCGCTCGTCGGCGACCTCCCGCGCCCGTTCGTAGCCGGCGTCGACGTGGCGGATGACCCCGGTGGCCGGGTCGTTGCGCAGGACCCGGTCCAGCTTCATGGCGGCGAGGTCGGTCCCGTCGGCCACCGACACCTGGCCGGCATGGATGGAGCGGCCGATGCCGACGCCGCCCCCATGGTGGATCGAGACCCACGAGGCGCCCGACGACGTGTTGACGAGGGCGTTGAGCAGGGGCCAGTCGGCGATGGCGTCGGAGCCGTCGAGCATCGCCTCGGTCTCCCGGTACGGCGAGGCGACGGAGCCGGAGTCGAGGTGGTCACGGCCGATGACGATGGGCGCGCTCAGCTCCCCCCGGCGCACCATCTCGTTGAAGCGGAGCCCGAGCCGGTGCCGCTCCCCGTAGCCGAGCCAGCAGATGCGCGCCGGCAGGCCCTGGAAGGCGACCCGCTCACCGGCCAGCCGGATCCAGCGGTGCAGGGCCTCGTCCTCGGGGAACTCCTCGAGGACGGCCCGGTCGGTGGCGGCGATGTCGGCCGGATCCCCGGAGAGCGCGACCCACCGGAACGGGCCCTTCCCCTCGCAGAACAGCGGCCGGATGTAGGCAGGAAGGAATCCCGGGTAGTCGAAGGCCCGCTCGAAGCCTCCGAGCCGGGCCTCGGCGCGCAGGCTGTTGCCGTAGTCGAACACCTCCGCGCCACGGTCGAGGAACCCCACCATCGCCTCGCAGTGGCGGGCCATGGACTGGCGGGCCCGGCGCACGAAGGTGTCGGGGGCGTCGCGGCGGAGCCGCTCGGCGGCCTCCAGGGACATGTCGGCCGGGATGTAGAAGAGCGGGTCGTGGGCGCTGGTCTGGTCGGTCACGATGTCGGCTTCGAACCCGTCGGCCAGCAGCTTGGGCAGGACGTCGGCGGCGTTGCCGACGAGCCCGACCGACAGCGCCCGCCCCTCCCGCTTGGCCGCCCGGCAGCGGGCCACGGCGTCGGCCATGTCCGACGCCACTTCGTCGAGGTAGCGCGTCTCGAGGCGGCGTTGCACCCGCGACGGATCGATCTCCACGCACAGCACGACGCCGTCGTTCATGGTCACCGAGAGCGGTTGGGCGCCACCCATGCCCCCGAGCCCGGCGGTCAGGGTGATGGTGCCGCGCAGGGTGCCGCCGAAGCGCTTGCGGGCGATGGCGGCGAAGCACTCGTAGGTGCCCTGCAGGATGCCCTGGGTGCCGATGTAGATCCACGACCCTGCCGTCATCTGGCCGTACATGGTCAGCCCCTGGTGCTCGAGACGGCGGAACTCGTCCCAGTTGGCCCAGTCCGGGACCAGGTTGGAGTTGGCCAGCAGCACCCGGGGCGCCCACTCGTGGGTCCGCAGCACCCCCACCGGCTTGCCGCTCTGCACGAGGAGCGTCTCGTCGTCGGCCAGCGTGGTCAGGGTGCGGCAGATGGCGTCGAAGGCCGGCCACGACCGCGCCGCCCGGCCGGTGCCGCCGTAGACGACGAGGTCGTCGGGACGCTCGGCGACATCGGGGTCGAGGTTGTTGTGGATCATCCGGTAGGCCGCTTCCTGGGGCCAGGACCGGCAGGTCAGCTGGCTGCCCCGGGGGGCCCGGACCGTACGTGCACCGATCATCTGCGCACTTCCTTTCGGGTCATGTTCATCACGGGAGCGGACCGGCACCGGACTCGGCCGCGGACCTGATCGTTCCGTCGCGCAGCAGCTCCTCGACCGTGGCCAGCTCGGGGGCCAGCCACCGGTCGGGACCGACCCCGTCCACGCGGGCCCGGAGGGCGTCGAGGACCGCAGCCGCCGCCGGGGAGGGCCGCAGCGGGGCGCGCAGGTCGAGCCCGCGGGCGGCACAGGCCAGCTCCACGGCGAGGATCCGTCGGAGGTTGTCGACGGCTCGACGCAGCTTCAGCGCCGCCGACCAGCCCATCGAGACGTGGTCCTCCTGCATGGCGCTGGTGGCCATGGTGTCCACACTGGCGGGCACGGCCAGCCGCCGGTTCTCGGCGACCATGGCGGCCTGGGTGTAGTGGGCGATCATCATCCCCGAGTTGACCCCGGCGTCGGGCGCCAGGAACGGTGGGAGCCCGTGGGACCGGTTCCGGTCGAGGAGGCGATCGGTCCGCTTCTCGGCCAGCGCCCCCAGATCGGCGACGGCGATGGCCAGGAAGTCGCAGACGTAGCCCACGGGGGCACCGTGGAAGTTGCCGCAGCTCTCGACGCGCCCGTCGGGCAGGATCATCGGGTTGTCGATGGCGGCGCGCAGCTCCCGCTCGGCCACCGCGTCGGCGTGGGCCATGGTGTCGCGCACGGCCCCGTGCACCTGGGGCGTGCAGCGAAGGGAGTAGGCGTCCTGCACCCGGGAGTCGCCGTCGAGATGGCTGGCCCGGATCGCCGAACCGGCCATCATCGCCGTGAGGTTGGCCGCCGAGACGGCCTGGCCGGGCTGGGGGCGCAGGGCCTGGAGGTCGGCGGCGAAGGCGCGGTCGGTGCCGAGCAGTGCGTCGACCGTCATCGACGCCGTGACGTCGGCCAGCACGGCGAGATCGTGCAGATCCTCGAGCGCCAGGCACAGCACACCCAGCATCCCGTCGGTCCCGTTGATGAGCGCCAGTCCCTCCTTGGCACCCAGCCGGAGCGGCCCGAGACCGGCGGCGGCGAGCGCTTCGGCTCCGGTCACGGCTCGGCCGTCGGCCAGGCGCGCCGATCCCTCGCCCACCAGTACGAGGGCGGCGTGCGAGAGCGGGGCGAGGTCACCGCTCGCCCCCAGCGAGCCGTGCTCGAAGACGATGGGCGTGACGCCCGCGCCGAGGAGCGCGGCGATCGCCTCGGCGACCTCCGGACGGACGCCGGAGCGGGCCATCGCCAGGCTGCGCATCCGCAGCGCCATCATCGCCCGCACGACCTCACGGTCGACCTCGGCGCCCATGCCCGCGGCGTGGGAGCGCAGGAGGGCCACCTGCAGCTCGGCGGTCCGCTCCGCCGGGATGACCACGTTGGCCAGCGACCCGAACCCGGTGGTGACCCCGTACACGGGGCGGCCGCTGCCCACGAACCCCTGCACCAGGGCCGCCGACGCCTCCATGGCGGCCCGGGCGTCGCCCGACAGCGTCACCGGGGCGCCGTGTCGGGCGACGGCGACGACGTCGGCCCGGGTGAGTCCGGTGGTGCCGACGACGACGGGGTACCGTTGCACGATGCGCAATCTAGTTGCGTCCGATGCAACGCGTGGCGGACGCCCGCGTTCGTCGGACCGCGCCCTG
>JBIKWW010000388.1:0-3870 GCA_044356125.1 Acidimicrobiia bacterium | reverse complement strand
GAGCACCTCCCCGATGGACAGGTACGGCCGCTCGTGGGCTCCGTCGGCGCCCACCTCGCCCGGACCCTCGTCGGTCTCGGCCGGGCCGCCGCCCGCAGCGGTCCCGTCCGTGGCCGCCGGTGGGGCGTGGAGCACCATGTCGCCCGGGCCGGAGGGACCGGCCGGTCCCGGTACGTCGCCGATGGTCGCCATGGCCTGACCCTCCCCGCTCATCCGTCCGAGTCGGCGACGGAATCGCCCCGGCGGAGGAACACGAGCCGGAACCGGCCGATCTGCACCTCGTCACCGGGCGAGAGCGGGGCTTCGCCGATCCGGTGACGGTTCTGGTAGGTGCCGTTGAGCGACCCCGTGTCACGCACCGACCAGCCTCCCGGGCCGGCGACGATCACGGCATGGCGCCGCGACACGGTGACGTCGTCGAGGAAGATGTCGTTGTCCGTCGCCCGCCCCAGTGTGGTCACGGTCCGGGCGAGCTCGAACACCTGCCCGGCCTCCGGTCCTCCCCGCACCACGAGCAGGGCCGGCGCCGAGCTCTCGACACCCAGCCCACCGGCGGCGTCACCGGTGGGGTCGGCAGCGGTGAGCACCAGCGTGGCGTCCTCTCCCTCACCCTCGCCCGGGCCGTGGCGGAGCAGCGCAGCGCCGCACGCGGAGCAGAAGTTCGACGAGACCGGGTTGCGGTGACGGCACCGGCTGCAGACGACCTCGGACACGGGGCCCCCGCCTCAGCTCTCCGTCAGTGCGCGGTATGCGTCGGCGTCCATCAGCCCGTCGAGGGGGCCGTTCGGACGGATCACGCAGAGCCACCCGGCACCGTAGGGATCGCGGTTCACCAGATCGGGTTCGGCCGCCAGCCGGGCGTTCACCTCGACGACCGTGCCACGGACCGGCGCATAGACCTCGCTCACCGACTTCGTGGATTCCACCTCACCGATCGCCCCGGCCGGCTCGAGCTCGTCGCCCGGTTCCGGCAGCGACACGAACACGACGTCTCCCAACGCGTCCTGGGCGTAGTCGGTGATGCCGATCCGCACCAGCTCGCCCTCCTGCGCAACCCACTCGTGGTCTGCGGAGTAGCGGAGATCGGAAGGAACGAGCACGGAACGAACAGTACGTCAGGAGCCCCGCCGGGCCCCGCCATCCCCTCTGCCGTCCCGCAGGGCCTCACGGGCGAGCGGCACGTAGCCGAACGCCGCCCGGTAGGCCAGCACGATGGAGGGCGCCACCACGGCCCACGCCAGTCCGCGCGCCAGACCAGCCCCGGCGACGTCGGTCCGCCCCATCAGGAACAGCGGGAACGAGGCCATCAGTCCGAAGGTCCCGCACTTGCCCACCCACGTGACATCGATGCGACGGGCACCCAGCGCGGCGAGCACCAGCGTCGCGACGGAGATGACGATCTCGCGGGCGACCACGACCCCACCGACCACCAGCGGGACGCTGCGGTCGATCATGATGGAGCCGACCGCGACCCCCAGCAGGAGCCGGTCGGCCACCGGATCCATGATCTTGCCGAGCGTCGACCCCTGGTCGTAGCGGCGGGCGATCCACCCGTCCACCCAGTCGGTGGCGCCCAGCACGGCGAGCAGGGCCGCCGCCACGGCCCGGCGCTCGGCCCCGAACAGCAGCCAGACGAACAGCGGGACGCACAGCAGGCGCACGAGGGTGATGGCGTTGGGCACCGTCACGATCCGGGCGTCGCGGCGGGCCCGCTCGGCGGGATCGACGGTGGCAGCGGGAGCGCTCACGAGACCGAGTGTACGGCCGGGCCCGCTTCCGGGGGGACCCGCTCAGCGTGGACGCGGCACCCCCCCGAGCATGCGGTCGGCGATGGCGGCGATCTCGCCCCAGTCGCCGAAGCGGCGCTCCCACGGGTGCAGCAGGCGGTCGCCGCCGTAGCGGGGGACCAGGTGGAAGTGCACGTGGAACTGCGACTGGTCGGCCGCCGCCCCGGCGTTGGTGAGCAGGTTCAGGCCCCGGGCGCCGAGGTTGGCGACGATCATGCGGCCCACCTGCCGGGCCGAGGCCAGGACGGCGTCACCGTCGCCGTCCTCCATGTCGAGCAGGTCGCGTCGGTGCGCCTTGGGGATCACGAGGCAATGGCCCGGCGTCATCGGCAGTGCATCCATGAAGACCAGCGTGCGGTCGTCCTCGTGCACGACGACCGCGGGCTCGTCCCCGGCGACGATGCGGCAGAACGTGCAGTACACCCGTGGCATCGTACGGCTCCCGTGAGCGACCGCCCTGCAGTCCCGCCCGACGGCCACCGCGCCCCGCGCTCCCGCCCCGGGTCGCCGCTGCCGGTCGAGGCCGCCCTCCCCCGTCTGGAGGCCGCGCTCGCCGGAGGTGGCGCCGCCGTGCTCGTGGCCGAGCCGGGCGCCGGGAAGTCGACCCGGGTGCCGACCGCGTTGCGGGCGTCGACACTGCCGGGCCCCGGTCGTCTGCTCGTGGTCCAGCCCCGGCGCGTGGCCGCCGATGCCGTGGCCGCCCGGCTCGCCGAGGCGTCCGGCGCACCGCTCGGACGCCGGGTGGGCCTGCGGCGGCGCGGCCGGACCGTGACCGGACCCGACGTCGGCATCGAGGTGGTCACCGACGGGGTCCTGCTGGCCATGCTCGGACGCGACCCCACGCTCGAGGGGGTCGGCGGGATCGTCCTCGACGAGATCCACGAGCGCGGCCTCACCGCCGACGTGTGCCTCGCCCTCGTCGCCCATCTGCGCCGGGAGCTCCGACCCGACCTGGCGGTGCTGGCCATGTCGGCGACGGTCGACTCGGCGGCGGTCGCCGCCGTGCTCGGTGGGGCGGCCGTGGTCGAGGTTCCGGGTCGCCTGCACCCGATCGAGGTCCGCCACCGTCGACCCGACGGGTCGGGCCTCGTCGGCGGGATCGTGGCCGCCGTGGCCGAAGCGCTCGACGCCGTCGACGGCGACGTACTCGTGTTCCTCCCCGGGGCCCGCGAGATCGGTGCCGTGGCCCGTGAGCTGCAGCGGGGCCCCGCTGCTCCGGGCCGCGGCGTCGAGGTGCGGACGCTCCATGGCCGAGCGTCGGCGGCCGAGCAGGATGCGGCGCTGCGCCCGCCGGGCCGCGGGAGCAGGGCCGTGATCCTGTCCACCTCACTCGCCCAGACGAGCCTCACGGTTCCCGGGGTCCGGGCCGTGGTGGACAGCGGGCTGCGCCGCACCGCCCGGACCGATCCGCACACCGGGCTCCCCCGGCTGCTGACCGTGCCCGCATCCCGGGCAGCGGCCGACCAGCGCGCCGGACGGGCCGGACGCGTGGCCGCCGGCGTCGCCATCCGATGCTGGTCACCGACCGAGGACACCACCCGACCCGCCTTCGACGACCCCGAGATCGTCCACGCCGACCTCGCACCGGTGGTGCTCGCCTTGTCCGTCGCCGGGATCGTCGACCCCGGCGGGCTGGTGTGGTGGACGCGTCCACCCGATGCCGCCTGGGCCGGCGCGCGGGAGCTGCTCGAAGGGCTCGGGGCCCTCGACCGGACCGGGCGGGCTACGGCACTCGGTGCTGCGCTGGCCGGACAGGCCATGCATCCGAGGCTGGCGGCGGCCGCCGTCTCCGTCCCCGGGGACCCAACCGGTCCGGCCATCGCTGCGCTGCTCGAGGACGGCCTGCTGCCCGGGGACCCCGTCGACCTGCGCGCCGCGCTCGAACTGGCGCTGCAGCCCGCGCCAGGGCCTGAGCACCGGGCGCGGGCCGCCCGTGTGCGGACCGCCGCCGGCGACCGGATCGACCGGATCCGGGTCGCCGACGTCGGCGAGTTCGTGGCCCGGGCATTTCCCGAGCGTCTGGCGGTTCGGGACGACCAGCGGCCAGGAGCCTTCCGCCTGGCCGGCGGCGTCGTCATCGAGC
>JBIKWW010000387.1:0-3873 GCA_044356125.1 Acidimicrobiia bacterium | reverse complement strand
GTGCGGAGGGTCCAGGCCGGCGGCGGCGACGGCCTCCCGGGCGAAGCGCCGCAGGAAGGCGGCATCGGCGGCGAGCGCGGCGTGCAGCACCTTGACGGCCACCCGGCGACGCAGGTGGGTGTCGTCGGCCAGGTACACCTGCGCGGAGGCACCGGCGCCGAGGAACGCCCGCAGCACGTAGCGTCCGCCGAGGACGGCGCCGACCATCTCGCCGACGACCTGGCCTGCCATGACGGGCGAGGGTACCGCCTCCCCTGCAGCCGGTCGGGGACGGCCGGTCGGGGACGGCCGGTCGGGGACGGCCGGTCGGGGACGGCCGGGACCAGTAGCCCACCCGGGCGCGGCAGACTCCTGCCCGATGGACACCAACGACCGACGCGTCCGGCGGATCACCTTCCTGCGGCGGGTGCTGCTGTCGGTGGCCGTCGCCGGCTGCCTGTTCGGGATCGGCCTGGCCTTCTCCCTCCACGAAGAGGACCGCCCGCCGCTGGGCTGCGCCGGGGTCGAGTCGCTCAGCCCCGTGGCCAACGCCAAGTCGGTGGTCGGCCAGTCCTCGATCGTGGTCGACCTGCCCTTCGGGTGGACGGGCCAGCTCTCGGTCAACGGCCAGGCCGTCACCACCTCGATCGAACCTGCCCAGGCCATCCTGACGTTCACCCCGGGCCCGGGGAACGAGATCGGGCGCCTCACCAACGGGCAGAACTTCGCCTCCGTCACCTACTGGCCCCGGGCCAACGAGGAGGCCAAGCAGACCTGCAACTGGAGCTTCTTCGTCGTCTGAGGCCACAGTGTGGGGGTGACCCGAGCCGAAGCCGCCATCGACGTCGACGAGTTCGCCGCCCAGGCCCGTGCCTGGCTGGCCCGCCACCGTCCCGACGCCCCGCCCGACTACGGCGCCATCCTGCCCAACCACCTGTTCCAGCGCGGCGTCGACTGGCAGCGCCGCCTCCACGCCGACGGCTGGACGGGCATCGACTGGCCCACCGAGTACGGCGGCCGGGGCCTGACGCCCCAGCACCGGGCGGCCTGGGTCCGGGAGTGCGCCCTCGCCGGCGTGCCCCCGTTCCTCAACATGGTCGGCTTCGTGCTGGCCTGCGGCTCGACGATGCTCTACGGCACCGAGGAGCAGAAGGCGACGGTGCTGCGCCAGACGATGTCCACCGAACGGATCTGGTGCCAGCTGTTCTCCGAGCCCGGCGCCGGCAGCGACCTCGCCTCCCTGTCGACGAAGGCGGTCCGCGACGGCGACCGCTGGATCGTCAGCGGCCAGAAGGTGTGGTGCTCGGGAGGCCGGTACTCCAACTGGGGCATCCTGCTGGCCCGCACCGACGGTGACGCCCCGCGCCACAAGGGCATCTCGTTCTTCCTGCTCGACATGAGCCTTCCCGGGATCGAGGTGCGCCCGCTGCGCCAGATGACCGGCGAGGCCGAGTTCGACGAGGTCTTCTTCGACGAGGTCCCCGTGCCCGCCGACGCCCTCCTCGGCCCGCTCCACGGCGGCTGGGGCGTGGCCATGGCCACCCTCACCAACGAGCGCGGCTCCATCGGCAGTGCCGCCATCTCCCTGGGCCGGCGCATGGACCGCCTCATGAACGAGCTGCACGCCGCCGCCGACGCCGGGATCGGGCCCGTCGAGCGCGACGAGCTCATGAAGGTGGTGTCCACCGGACGGACCATCGTGTGGCTGGCCAACCGCCAGGGCCCGGTGGCCTCCACGGCGTCGTCGCTCACCAAGCTGGCCATGACGGAGCTGGGCTTCGACTCGGCCTCGGTGCGGGTGGGCCTCTCCGGGGCCCACGCCATGCTGGAGGGCGACGACGCCATGGCTGCGCTCAACGCCTCGCCCGGCGGGCGCATCGCCGGAGGCACCAGCCAGATCCAGCGCAACCTCATCGGCGAGCGCCTCCTCGGCCTGCCCGCCGAACCCAAGGCCTGACGCCCGCCGAACCCAAGGCCTGACGCCCGAGCGGCGCCGGCGCCGGTGCGCCGTGACAAGCTGCCGCCCATGACCGAGATCACCGGAGCAGGCCTGCTCGTCGTCGCCGGGTTCGTGGTCCTGCTGGTGCTGCTCTCGGTGCGCACCGTCGAGCAGGGCAAGATCGCCGTGGTCACGATGTTCGGCAAGTACCGCCGCATCCTGCGCCCCGGTCTCAACTTCATCATCCCGCTGTTCCAGCGGGTGGCCAAGACCATCCCCGTGCAGAACCGGGCGGTGGAGCTGGGGTTCCAGGCCATCACCGCCGACCAGGCCAACGTCTACTTCAAGGCGATGATCCTGTTCACGGTGAAGGACGGCGACGAGGAGACCATCAAGGCCGTCGCCTTCCGGTTCCTCTCCGACCAGGACTTCATGACGGCGCTCGTGCGCTCGGTCGAGGGGTCCGTGCGGGGTTACGTGGCCACCCAGCGCCAGGCCGAGATCCTGGGCCTGCGCACCGAGATCACCCAGGACGTGAAGGGCCAGCTCGACCACATCCTGGAGGGCTGGGGCTACCACCTGATCGACGTCCAGCTCAACGACATCACCTTCGATCCGGCGATCACCGAGTCCATGGCGCGGGTCGTGGCCTCCAACAACCTCAAGGCCGCCGCCACCAACGAGGGCGACGCCCTGCGCATCCGCAAGACCAAGGAGGCCGAGGCCGAGGGGGCGGCGATCACCATCGCCGCCACCGCCGAGCGCGAGTCGGCCCAGCTCCGGGGCCAGGGTGTGGCGCTGTTCCGGGAGGAGGTGGCCCGGGGGCTGGCGGCGGCCGCCCGGGAGCTGCAGGACCACGACGTGGACCAGTCGCTCATCCTGTTCGCCATGTGGACCGAGGCGATGCGCCACGTCGCCGAGAACGGCAAGGGCAACGTGATCTTCTTCGACGGCTCCGTCGAGGGCATGGAGCGCACGATCCGCCAGCTCATGGCCCTCGACCGCCTCGACGGTGCGGCGACGGCGGCGGCGGGTTCCGCCCGCCCCGGCCGGCCGGCTCCGCCCGCCCCACCCGCTTCCTGAGGGGTCGCGGCATCCCGGGACTGCACCCCGGGCGCCGGCGTGCCGATGATCCCGGCGTGACCCGCGCCCCGCTCTGGCTGGCCCACCATCACGACGGCGAGCTCGACCGCTGCGCCCGCGTCGGCTCGACGCTGGTGTGCCGCCGCTGCCTGGCCGCCCACCCCGTGTCCTGGCTGGTGATGGTGCTCTCCCTGGCCGGCGTGGGCTGGCCGACGCGATGGGACGCCGGCGTCATGTGGGTGCTGCCGTCACTGGCCGTCGCCGAGTACGCGGCCGAGCAGCTGCGTCTCGTGCGCTACTCGCCCCGCCGCCAGGCCGCCCTGTCGTTCCTGTGCGGGATCGCCTTCGGGCGGGGCCTGGCCCGGGTTCTGCGCGATCCCGGTGACGCCCTGTTCTGGGCGGTGACACTGACGATGTCGGCCACGATGGTCAGCGCGCTGATCATCGGTCGGCGCCGTGACCGGGCCACCGCCCGCCGGCGCGAGGAGGCCGACGCCGAGCTCGAGTGGCGACGGCTCGAGGCCGAGCTGTTCGGCTCCCGGGCGGGCTGACCGGCCCGACCGCTGGCCTCAGGCGGGCAGCCGGCCCGTCTCCAGCAGGAGCACGAACGCGGCCTCGTCGAGGATCGGAACGCCCAGGTCCTGGGCCTTGGTCAGCTTCGACGCCCCCGGCTCGGCACCGACGACCACGGCCGTCGTCTTCTTCGACACGCTGCCCGGGCTCTTGCCGCCCCGGGTCGTGATGGCGGCCTCGGCGCCGTCACGGGAGAAGCCCTCGAGGGTCCCGGTCACCACGATCGACATGCCCGTCAGCGTCTGGGCGACCGACGGCGGGGCGGGGCCTTCGAAGTTCACCCCGGCGGCGCGCAGACG
>JBIKWW010000386.1:0-3880 GCA_044356125.1 Acidimicrobiia bacterium | reverse complement strand
GATGTCGTCCATGCCGACCGACGAGAAGGGCCGCACGAGCCGGGTCACGGTCCGGTCGTTCCGGTGGGTCGGTTCGGTCCGGTCGGTCGGGTCGGTCGGGTCGGCCTGGTCGGCCATGGCTCCTCACTTCCCGGCCCGGGCGGGCCGCTGCTGCGGACCTGCTCAGGTCCCGCTCCATGGTCGGTCCGGAGCCTCGGTGCCCGACAGGGTGGATCGGGGCCCGAGGGGTGGCCGAAGGTCCCGGGCGGGTCCGTCCGGGGGCGACCAAGGTCGGTTCCGATGCGCCGTTCGGCCCCTGCCCGTTGGCGGTCCCGGCATCGGATGATCTCGGTCATGTGGGGGAGGGTGATCTTCGGCGACCGGGTCGAGGCCGGGCGGCTCCTCGGCCGTCACCTGAAGTCATGGTTGGCCGGCGGCGGGCCGGGGGCGGCGCTGACCGGCCCCGTCGTGGTGCTGGGCCTGCCCCGGGGCGGGGTGCCGGTGGCGGCGGCCGTGGCCGAGGTCCTCGATGCCCCGCTGGACCTGCTGATCGTGCGCAAGCTCGGTGTCCCGTCCCAGCCCGAGCTGGCCATGGGGGCCATCGGCGAGGGCGGCGTGCTCGTGCTCAACGACGAGGTGCTCGAGGCGGTGCGGGTGGGTGAGCGGGAACTGGCCGAAGAGGAGACGCTCGAGCGCGTCGAGTTGGATCGCCGCGCCCGACGGTTGCGCGGTGGCCACCCGATCGTCCCGCTCACCGGCTCGGTGGCGCTGATCGTCGACGACGGCATCGCCACCGGCTCCACCGCCCGGGCCGCCTGCCGGGTGGCCCGGGCCCGAGGGGCGTCGACGGTGGTCCTGGCCACCCCGGTCGCTCCCGCCGACTGGGTGGGCCGCATCGGCGCCGACGCCGACCACTGCATCGCCCTGGAGACGCCCGAGGACTTCGCCGCCGTCGGCCAGTTCTACGACCGGTTCGACCCGACGACCGACGACGAGGTCGTCGCGATCGTCCGGCGCGCCGCAGCCCGGCCCGTTCGGGGCACGGCGGCCGGACCGGAGCCGGCGGGTCGCCCGGGCTCGGCCGTCGACGAGGAGGTCCGGGTCGCCGTGGACGGGGGCGTCCTGCGGGGCCGTCTCGTCGTGCCGTCCGGGGACGTCCCGGCGGTGGCCGTGTTCGCCCACGGCAGCGGCAGCAGCGCCGCGAGCCCGCGCAACCGGGCCGTCGCCGAGGTCCTGCAGGGAGTTGGGTTCGGGACCCTGCTCGTCGATCTCCTGACCGCCGACGAGCAGCACGGCAACGAAGGGATCGGGATCGAGACGCTGGCCCGGCGCGTCACCCGGCTCGCCGCCTGGGTGCCCACCAGGCCGGGGCTGGCCGGCGTCCGGGTGGTGCTCGTGGGGTCGAGCACGGGTGGGGCGGTGGCCCTGTGGGCGGCCGGCACGGGAGCACCGGTGGCCGCGGTGGCGTGCCGCGGCGGTCGCCCCGACCTGGCCTCGGCCCGGCTGGGTGACGTGCGCTGCCCGGTGCTGCTCGTGGTCGGGGCCGATGACGACGCCGTGGTCGAGCTCAGCCGCCGGGCCCGGTCGGCGCTGGGTGGGCCGTGCGATCTGCGCATCGTCGCCGGGGCCTCGCACCTCTTCGAGGAGCCGGGCACGCTCGACCGGGCCGCCGCGATCATCAGGGACTGGCTGGTCGAACAGCTCCGGCCCCGACCCTCCCATCCGAACCCCTGACCCTCCCATCCGAACCCTGTCCTGAAACGAGGAGCACATCATGGGACGACTCGACGACCGCATCGCCATCATCACCGGAGCCGGCCGCGGCATGGGCGAGGCCGAGGCCCGCCTGTTCGCCGCCGAGGGGGCCCGGGTGGTGGTCGCCGACGTGCTCGACGACCATGCCCGACGGGTGGCCGACGCCATCGGCGGGGCAGCGGTGGCGGTGCATCTCGACGTCACCGACGAGGCGAGCTGGCAGCAGGCGCTCGACACCGCCAGGGAGCGCTTCGGCGAGCCCGACGTGCTCGTCAACAACGCCGGCGTGCTCCACGTGGCGCCGCTGCTGCAGACCACCGTGGCTGATCTGCACCGGGTCCTGGACGTGAACCTGGTGGGTCCGTTCCTCGGCATGAAGGTGGTCGGCGGGGCGATGGCCGAACGCGGCCGGGGCTCGATCGTCAACGTGTCCTCGACGGGCGGGATGGTCGGGATGTCGATGATCAGCGCCTACGTGGCGTCCAAGTGGGGCCTGCGGGGCATGACCAAGAGCGCCGCCATCGAGCTCGGTCACCGCGGGGTGCGGGTCAACTCGCTGCACCCCGGTGGGGTGGCCACGGTGATGGCCGGTGGGGGCGAGTCGGTGCTGTCGGAGCCGCCCGCTCCGGGCGTCACCGATCCCGACGCCACGCTCGCCGCTCTCGACGCCCGCTCGGCCGGCCAGCCCATCGCCCGCATCGGGCGCCCCGTCGAGATCGCCCGGCTGGCGCTGTTCCTCGCCTCGGACGAGTCGTCGTACTGCACCGGCATGGAGTTCGTGGCCGACGGCGGCGACACCGCCGGCCGCGACCTGTCGGCGTCGTTCTGACCTGCCCCGATCTCCCCGCAAGCGGACGACCATGGATCCCCTTCCTCCTGCCGTGGAGCCGCCTGCCGTGGAGCAGCCTGCCGTGGAGCAGCCTGCCGTGGAGCTGCCTGCCGTGGAGCTGCCTGCCGTGGAGCTGCCTGCCGTGGAGCTGCGCGGTGCGGCCCGCCGGTACCGCATCGGCTCGTCCACGGTCACGGCCCTGGCGGGCGTCGATCTGACCATCGGGGTCGGCGAGCTGGTCGTGGTCCTGGGGCCCTCGGGCAGCGGCAAGACGACCCTGCTCAACCTCCTCGGTGCCCTCGACCGGGCGACCGAGGGGACGGTCCGCGTCGGCGGGGTGGATCTGAGCGACGCCGACGCCGGCGAGCTGGCCCGCGTCCGGCGCGAGGTGGTGAGCTTCGTCTTCCAGAGCTTCAACCTCTTCCCGACGCTCACCGCCCTCGAGAACGTCCAGTTCGGGGCCGAGTCGGCCGGCCGGCACGGCTCCCGGGCCATCGCCCGATCGGTGCTGGCCAGCGTGGGCCTGGCCGAGCGGGAGCGTCACTTCCCCCACGAGCTGTCCGGGGGTGAGCAGCAGCGGGTGGCCATCGCCCGGGCGCTGGCCCGGGGCAACCCGCTGCTGCTGGCCGACGAGCCCACCGGCGAGCTCGACGTCGAGACGGGCCGTCAGATCCTCGGGCTCCTGGCGCAGGCGGCGGGGCAGGGCCGGACCGTCGTGGTGGTCACCCACAACCGGGAGATCTCGCGCTCGGCCGACCGGGTCGTCGAGCTCTCCGGCGGGCGCATCGTCAGCGACGGGCCGCCGACGGGCGGCCGCGTCCCCATCGCCGAGCTGCACTGGTGAGCGGGGCACGGTGAGCGGGGTG
The DNA here is from genome assembly GCA_044356125.1 of Acidimicrobiia bacterium. Lineage (GTDB taxonomy): Bacteria > Actinomycetota > Acidimicrobiia > Acidimicrobiales > JANYDT01 > JBIKWW01. Next base: position 451 of record JBIKWW010000386.1, on the reverse strand, counting down.
CGTCGGGGTGAGGGGCCCGGAGCGGGGCTGTGGGTCCGGTGGGCGGTGCGCGACGCCCGGCGCCGCTGGGTCCTGGTGGTCGTGCTGGCCCTGATCATCGCCATCGGCACCGGCACCTACGCCGGACTCAGCGGCACGGCGACGTGGCGTCGGCTGTCCAACGACGCCAGCTACCGGGCCCTGTCGGCGAACGACCTCACCGTCCACCTCGGCGAGGGGGCCACGGTGCCCGACGGGCGGCTGGCTGCGGCGGTGCGTGGTGTGCTGGGCGAGGGAGCCGTCCTCGCCGCCGAGGAGCGGCTGTCGGTGGAGACGCAGTTCGCCATGACCGGGCGCGGGGTGACCGTGCGTGCCCCGGGCCGGCTGGTGGGGATGCCCGTCGACGGCAAGGTCGACCGCGTGTCGGTCAGCGAGGGCGGGGGTCTGGACCGCGGAGGCGTGCTGGAGCGGA
>JBIKWW010000385.1:0-3900 GCA_044356125.1 Acidimicrobiia bacterium | reverse complement strand
ACGGTGAGGTGCGGGAAGAGGTTGAACTGCTGGAACACCATGCCGATGGAGCGGCGGACGCCGTCGAGGTCGCAGTCCTCGTCCGTCACGTGGACACCGTTGACCCACACCTCACCGGCCGTGGGCACCTCGAGGAGGTTCACGCAGCGCAGCAGCGTCGACTTGCCCGACCCCGAGGGGCCGATGACGCAGACGACCTGTCCGCGGGCGACGTCGAGATCGATGCCGCGCAGCACCCGGTTGTCGCCGAAGGACTTGTGGAGGCCCCGGATGCAGATGGCCGAGCCGTTGGGAGCGTCGACGGTCATGTCACCGGGCCTTCCGCTGGGACGCCTCGAGGCGCTTGACGATGAGCGTGAGCGGCAGTGTGATGATCAGGTAGCACAGGCCCACGGCGATCACCGGGGTCGGGTTGGCGACCGTGTTCATGGTGTCGCGGCCGAACTTCAGCAACTCGAACTCGCCGGCCGCCAGGCCCAGCACCGAGACGAGTGCGACGTCCTTGGTGATGAGGATGAACTCGTTGGTCAGCGGGGGCAGCACGATGCGGAAGGCCTGCGGGATGATGATCGACCGGAGCGCCCGGCCCTGGCTCATCCCGAGTGAGCGGGCGGCTTCGGTCTGGCCCCGGGGCACCGCCTGGAGGCCGGCCCGGACGGTCTCGGCCAGATAGGCCGCTGACACGATGCCCAGGGCGATCGTGACCTTGGCGAGCGTCTCGCTCGGAGCGATGCCGGTGAAGGGGATCCGCAGGACGTCGGAGAAGCGGAACCCGGGGAAGGCGAGCTGCAGACCGAAGCCGATCAGGATGAAGACCAGCAGGGCCGGCAGACCCCGGAAGAACTCGATGTAGATGTTCGCCAACCAGCGGTAGACACGGACCTGCGAGAGCTTCATTAGGGCCAGCAGCGTGCCCAGCACGAGCCCGAAGGCGAAGGCGCAGAGGGCGTACTTGAGCGTATTGAACAGCGCCGTCGTGATGATGTCGGGCCACAGGGACCGGTACACCACCCTCCGGCCCTGGGCGTTGATCTTCTCGCCGCCGAAGACGAACGTCGGATCGAGGAACTTGCGCTGGACGGTGCTCCAGTCGACGGCGACGGCCAGCACGGCGACGACGAGCAGCAGCGAGCCGTATTGGGCGCCCCGGGTCAGCTGCTGACGTCGACGGCGGCCGAGGCGGCGGGCCCGGCCAGGAGGCGAGGAGGTGGAGGGGGCCACGGGCACGGCGGCCACCGTAGCTGCCGACCTACCAGGCCCGCCCGGTCGCCCGGTGGGGCGACCGGACCGGAGCCGGTCGAATCCGGTGGAGCAGGCTCGAATCAGTCGGACGGCCGGAGCGCCTTGGGAGCCGACCGTCCGACCGTCGGGCCGGTCACTGGTTGGCGTTGGCCACCGGGAGCGAGCCGAACCACTTCTGGAACAGCTCGTCGTAGGTGCCGCCGGACTTGGCCTCGGCCAGGGTGGCGTTGACCACGGCCATCAGGGCCTCGGAGCCCGTGAGGGCGGCCGAGATGCCGTACTGCTCGCCGGTGTTGAACTCGGTGACGACCTTGGTGTCGGGGTTCTCCTTGGCGAAGTCGAGCACCACGCCGTTGTCGTTGATCGCGGCGTCGACCTGACCGGCCTGGACGGCGGCCATCTGCAACGCCAGGTCGTCGAACTGGACGACCTCGTAGCCGTTGGCGGCGGCATTGTCCTGCGCGTACTTCAGGCCCGTGGTGTCGGCCTGGGCGCCGAGCTTCTTGCCCTTCAGGTCGGCGAGGCCGGTGATGCCGCCGTCGGCCTTGGCGATGAGGGCCTGGGTGGCGTCGAAGTACGGGTCGGAGAAGGCCACCGCCCCGCGGCGCTCCTCGGTGATCGTGGTGCCGGCGATGCCGACGTCGCACTGTGAGTAGGCCGTGCCGCTGGTGATGGCCTCGAAGGGCACGTCGATGATCTCCATCGTGGCCCCCAGCTTCTGGGCGACGAGGTTCACCAGGTCGATGTCGAAGCCCACGATGGTGCCCGACTCGTCCTTGTACTCGAAGGGCTTGTAGGGCAGGTGGGTGCAGACCGTGAGCGTGCCGGCCTTGAGCAGCTTCACGTTCGAGGTGTCGACGGCGGCGGCCGCGGAGGTCTCCGGGGCGGCGGCCATGGTGGTCTCGGCGGCCGCGGCGGCCACGGTCGTCTCCGCGGCAGCAGCCGCAGTGGTCTCGGCGGCGACGGTGGTGTCGGCGCTGTCGGAATCGGAGCCGCAGGCGGCGAAGGTCAGGGCGGACACGGCGACCAGACCGGTCGCGAGGCGCAGGGAACGAAGCATCAGGTGAAGCCCTCCTGGTGGGGAGACGGGTGTGCGATCAGTCTCGCGCCGTGACCGGTCGCCCCGGGGCGACCGACTCCGGCGACTCCCTCGGACGGCGCCGTCGCCCGGTCCATGCCGGTCAACCGGGCCCTGAGCTCAGCCACGACGGGCCGCAGCGCGGCGAGGTCGGCCCGTACCGCGTCGATCGCCTCGAGCCGGGCGTAGAGCAGGGAGCAGGTCGCGATCAGGCGTTCGATCTGATCGGCGGGCAGCCCGCTCCCGATCGCCAGGGAGCGCCGCAGCGGCTCGAGCTCATGGCGTTCGACCCGAACCGTTCCATCCACGGAGGGCGAGGCTAGTCGAACTCATGTTCGATATTCCAGGTCCAGGACCACCGGCGCCCCCGGCAGGACTCGAACCTGCGACCTTGTCATTAGAAGGGACCTGCTCTGTCCAGCTGAGCTACGGAGGCCGGCCGACTCATGGTACCGGCCGAGCCGGTGGCGGCCCGGCTCCGCACCGGCCACCACCCGACGGTGGTCGAAGTTCGCGTCCGGCGTCCGCCACACTGGGGAGATGGCTGGACCCGACGCACCCCAGCGCTCCACCGAGCATTCCTCCGGGCAACCGGACCCGCCCCCCGGAGCCGGTCCGGAGCACGATCGCCACCACCTGCGCCACGAGCTCGAGGAGACCATCGAGCGGGTCGACGCCGCCCTCGACCGCATCGAGGAGGAGGCGATCGCCGACGCCACTGCGGCCGTCGCCGCCGCTCCGACCTCACCCGTGCGCCAGGTCCTGCTCTTCGTGCGGGCCAAGGCCCGACGGGTGGCCGTGGCCATCGTCGGAGGCGCCGTGCTCGCCGCCGGCCTGGCGATGATGGTCCTGCCCGGCCCGGGCGTGCTCGTGATCATCGCCGGTCTCGGCATCCTCGCCACGGAGTTCGTCTGGGCCCGCAAGGCCCTCGACCTGGCCAAGGAGCGCGCGGCGCGGGCCAAGGAGCTGGCCTCGGCGCCGGCCAACCGCGGCCGCATGGTCCTGCTCACGGGCGCCGCCGCCACCATCGGCGCCCTTGGCGCAGCCTGGTGGTTCGGACTGCGTTCCTGAGGGCGCGGACACCACGGGGGCCCGGTACACGAGGCCCGGTACCACGAGGCCCGGTACCACGAGGCCCGGTACCACTAGGCCGCTGACCGCCCTACCGTCGGCGATCGTGACCAGCACCCGTCGCATCGCCGTCACCGGCGCCACCGGCTTCATCGGTGGCGCCCTCGTCCGCTCGCTGCGTGCGGGCGGTCACGAGGTCGTCCGGGTCGTGCGACGTGATCCCCAACCCGGCGACTGCCGCTGGGACCCGGCGGCGCAGACCATCGATGCCGCCGCGCTGGACGGCGTCGACGCCGTCGTCCACCTCGCCGGGGCCGGCATCGCCGATCGCAAGTGGACGGCTGAGCACCGGCGCGACGTCCTCGAGTCCCGCGTCCAGGGAGCCCGACTGCTGGCGACGACGCTCGCCGGGCTCTCGGCCCGCCCGGCCGTGCTCGCCTCCGGCTCGGCCATCGGGATCTACGGCGACCGCGCCGACGAGGAGCTCACCGAGGCCAGCGAGTCGGGAT
>JBIKWW010000384.1:0-3911 GCA_044356125.1 Acidimicrobiia bacterium | reverse complement strand
CCCTGGCTCCTCAGCGACCCGAGGAACCTGACCGGTCCACGCTCGGAGGTGCTCGACTGCAACAACCTGAGCCGGCTGCTGCCCGCAGAGCTCGGCCACCGGGCCACCGACCGTCCCGACGACACCGTCGAGCTCGCTGCGCTCCGCCACAGCGCCTGCATCCGCTGGCCCGTGACGGGAGTGCTGCCGGGCCGCACCTACCAGGTCGCCATCGACGGCCGATCGCTCGCCGGACGCAACCCGAGGGTCTGCCTCTGGCAGGTGGGTCCGGACCGCTGCGCCGAGCTGGACCCGAGGACCTCGGCCGATGGGCGCAGCCTGACCGTCTCGACGCTGTGGACCGCCCCGGCGGGCACGACGGCGGCTTCCGTCTACGTGTACGCCGACGGCCCCCTCGACGTGCCCGGCGAGGGCCCCGGCCCCGACGCGGCCACCGACGCGACCGACACCGGCTCCGACGAGGCGCTCGACACCTTCGACCCGTCGACGGCCGAGCTCCCCCCGGGCGCCGCCGGACCGGCGACACCGGGCACCGTGACCCGGTACACGCCACCCCGGGTCGTCGCCGTGCGGGCCGGGACCCCGGTCGCCCTGCGTCTGACGCCGCCGACGCGGGCCGAGATCACGCTGGTGCCCGGCCGCCACGAGGTGAAGGCCGAGCAGTCCGCCGGGTTGCCGACCGTCGGCCGTCCCGGGCCGGTGCGCGACTGCCACCGCTACGACGGGCGCAGCATGGAGGAGGTGGGGATCAGCAGCCGCATCGAGGCGGACCGGACCCTCACGCTCCGGGCCTCCGACCATGCCGCCTGCTCCGTCGTGACGATCGGCGGGATCCAGGGGGCGATGCCCTATCTCATCTCCTTCGAGCACCGCACGGTGAAGGGGACACGGGCCCGGTACTGCGTGTTCGACCGCCGGGCCGGACGGTGCCTGCGCCAGGGGCAGATCGAGGCCTCGGGGAGGCAATGGCAGCGCTTTGAGATCGATGTGAACGCCCCGAAGACGGCCGATTCGCTCGACCTCTACCTCTATGCCGACAGCGAGGGCCGGACCACCGAGACGCAGTACCGGCAGGTCACGGCCAAGCCGATGGTCGACGAGTACCTGGCCCTGGTGCGGGCCGACACGTCCGTTCCCGAGCCACCGGAGCTGTCGTGGGAGCAGCTGTCACCGGCCCGTTACCGGGTCCGGGTCTCCCAGGCCCGGGCGCCGTTCGTGCTGGCGCTGTCGGACAGCTGGTCGGCCGACTGGCGGGTGTCCAACGCCCCGGCCGACGCCGTGATCGAGCACGTCAGGATCGACGGCTACCGCAACGGCTGGGCGATCGACGCCGTGGGGGATCTGGATCTGCTCGTCGAGTACGTGCCGTCGCGCGCCGGCCAGCGGGCGATCCGGGTGTCCCTGGCGACCGCGGTCGCGGTGGCCCTGCTGGTGGCGACCCAGCAGGGGCTGCGCCGACGACGCCGACGGGCCACGGACTCCGGAGCCGCCGGAGCCGCTGAACGGGCCGGATGAGGCCCCGGGGGCACCGCCCCCGGTCCGTCACTCGGCCCAGGCCTTGACCTGCTCGAAGACCTTGAGCGGCTGCTCGTCGACCACGGTGATGTTCAGGTAGGTCGTCCCGATCGACTTGTGCACGGCGATGCGCTCGCGCACCCAGCCCGGATCGCCGCACAGGGTCGCCAGGTCGAGGTACTCGTCGGGCACCTTGGAGAACGCCTCCTCACGGCGCCCCGACAGGAACAGGTCCTGGATCTCCCTGGCCTCGCGCTCCCAGCCGTAGCGCTGGAACAGCTCGTTGTAGAAGTTCTTGGAGCGCGCCCCCATGCCGCCGACGTAGAAGCCGACGTTGGCCCGGGTGGCCTCGCGGGCCTCGCGGACGTGGGGTCCGTCGCCCAGCGCCACGGTGCCGCCGGCCATGATCTGCAGCGGCCCCAGGGCGGCGTCGCGCCGGGCGTTGCCGGCTCGCAGGGCGTCGCCCCAGACCTGCTCGAAGCGGTCGGGCACGAAGTGGATGGGCTGCCAGCCCTGGGCCACCTCGGCCGCCAGCTCCACGTTCTTCGGTCCGATGGCGGCGATCCAGATCGGGATGTCCTGACGAACCGGGGTGGCCATGAGCTTGAGCGGCTTGCCCAGGCCGGTGCCGCGGTCGGCGGGGAGGGGCAGCTGGATGGTGGGGCCGTCGTGCACGAGCGCCTCCCGGCGCCACACCTGGCGGCACACCTCGATGGTCTCGCGGGTGCGTTGCAGGGGCCGGTCGAAGGGGACGCCGTGCCAGCCCTCGATGACCTGGGGCCCCGAGCTCCCGAGGCCGAGATGGAAGCGCCCGCCGGAGAGGGCGTCGATGGTGGCGGCGGTCTGGGCGATGAGCGCCGGGGTCCGGGAGTAGACGGGGATGATCCCGGTCATGAGCTCGAGCGTGGTGGTCTGTCCGGCCAGGTAGGCCAGCGACGACGTGAGGTCCCACCCGTAGATCTCGCCGGACCAGACGAGGTCGACGCCGGCCGATTCCAGGTCCTTGGCCTGTCGGGCGAAGCGGGCCGGGTCCCCGTTGAAGCCGAGGGTGGTGGAGATCTTCATCGACGCATCCTGCCCGTTGACCGTCGGGCGCTCCCACCCGGCGCCGGGGGCCGGACGGATCCCGCTAGGTTGCTCGCGTGACGGGGGCGGCAGCGGGAACAGCGGGACCAGCGGGACCAGCGGGACCAGCGGGACCAGCGGGACCAGCGGGACCAGCGGGACCAGCGGGACCAGCGGGACCAGCGGGACCAGCGGGACCAGCGGCGGCGACGCCGGTGGCGGCGAGGTCGGTCTTCGGGCCCGAGTACCGGGCCATCACCGTGTCGACGCTGACCCTGCTGGCCCTGGCCGCGTTCGACGGCATGTCGGTGACGGCTGCGCTGCCCGAGATCGGCGCCGACCTCGGGGTCCGTCTCCTGCCCTGGGTCCTGACGGCGTTCCTGCTGAGCTCCACGGTGTCGATGCTGGCGGCCGGGACGATCATCGACACCTTCGGGGTGTCGCGCACCTACCGCGCCACCCTCGTGGTGTTCTTCCTGTCCTCGGTGGTGTGCACCGCCGCTCCCAACCTCCCGGCGCTGGTGGCGGCGCGCCTGGTGCAAGGTGTCGGCGGCGGGCTCGTGATGGCCACGACGATCGCCGTCGTCGGCATCGCCTTCCCGGACGCGCTGCGGCCGCGCGCCTACGCCGCCAACTCGACGGTGTGGGGGGTCATGGCCCTCGCCGGGCCGGCGCTCGCCGCCGTGCTCGTGTCGGTGGGCTCGTGGCGGTGGATCTTCGCCATCAACCTGCCGCTCGTGGCCGTCGCCGGCTGGATCGGATGGAACCGGCTGCCCACGGCCGTCCCTCGGGAGCGGGTGGCCTTCGACGCCCGCGGGCTGCTGCTCGTCGCGGTCTTCTCGACGGTCACCCTGCTCGGCCTGTCCGAGCTGCGGTGGTGGTCCGCCGTGGCGGTGGCGGGCAGTGCCCTGGTGGTCTGGCTCTACTGGATCCACTCGGGCCGGGTCGCCAACCCGATCCTGGAGCGTCGCTACATCTCGACGCTGCCGTACGCGGCCATGAACGCGGTGCCCTTCCTGTTCTTCGCCGGATCGCTCGCCGTCGACGCCTTCGTCCCGCTGTACGTGCGGGGTGGTCTCGGCCGGTCGTCCACCGTGGCGGCCTTCGCCATCGCCTTCCTGGCGATCGGTTGGACGGTCGGGAGCCAGATCGTCAGCCGTCTGCTCGACCGGGTCCAGAACACCACGGCGATGATCGGCGGCTTCCTGCTGACGTTGCCCGCCATCGTGGTGGCGGCGGTGGTGCTGTCGGACCGCACGCCGCTGGTGGTCGTGTTCGTGCTGTCCTTCGTCCAGGGCCTCGGCATCGGCACCGTCACGAACGCCACCCTC